>CAYTFA010000138.1:0-5814 GCA_964436755.1 uncultured Rhodocyclaceae bacterium
AACTGCTCTCGCAGCTCACCGCCTTTGCCGGCATCGTCGTCGCGCCGCGCCGCCAGCAGCCGCGCATCCGCCAGATCGAGTTCCTCGGCCTGTCCGAAAAGCGCGTGCTGCTCATCATCGTCACCGCCGACGGGGACGTGCAGAACCGCATCCTGTTCACCCAGCGCAGCTTCAGCCCTTCCGAGCTCGTCGAGGCGGCCAACTACCTGAACCAGAACTGCCTCGGCCTGGACTTCGACCAGGTCCGCTCACGCGTCATGGACGAGTTGCGCCAGTTGCGCGCAGACATGTCGGAGCTGATGACGGCCGCGCTCGAAGCCGGCACCCAGGCCGTGGCCGATACTTCGACCCAGTACGTGATCAGCGGCGAGAAGAACCTGCTCGGCATCGAGGACCTTTCCTCGAACATGACCCGCCTGCGACGGCTGTTCGACCTCTTCGAGCAGCGCACCGGCCTCGCGCAGCTGCTCGACCTGTCGAGTCGTGCCGAGGGCGTCCAGGTCTTCATCGGCGGCGAATCCGGAATCGCCCCGCTCGACGAGTGCAGCGTGGTGGCTGCGCCCTACGTCGTCGACGGCCAGATCGTCGGCACCCTCGGCGTGATCGGCCCGACGCGCATGGCCTACGAGCGCGTCATCCCGATCGTCGACATCACCGCCAAGCTGCTGTCCTCAGCGCTGTCGGCGCCCTGACTCTTTTACCCGACCCGATGCCCCGCTACGCCCCCGAACCGGCGCCGAATCACGGCACGATGCGGCGCACCGCCGTGCTGCTCGTCAATCTCGGCACGCCGGAAGCGCCGACCAAGGCAGCGCTGCGCCGCTACCTCGGCGAGTTCCTTTGGGATCCGCGCGTGGTGGAGATTCCGCGTCCGGTCTGGTGGCTGATCCTGAACCTGTTCGTGCTCAACCTGCGCCCGGCGAAGTCCGCGGCCAAGTATGCGCGGATCTGGACGCCGCAGGGCTCGCCGCTCAAGGTGCACACGGAGGCTCAGGCCCGGCTGCTGCGCGGCTGGCTGGGCGAAGCCGGCCAACCCGATGTCGCGGTGGATTGGGCCATGCGTTACGGCAAGCCGTCGATCGCCGACGCCCTGGACCGTCTCAAGGCCGCAGGGGCGGAGCGCGTGCTGGTGGTGCCGGCCTACCCGCAATACGCGGCCAGTTCCACCGGCAGCGTGATGGACGATGTCGCCGACTGGATCAAGCGCACACGCAATCCCATGGAAATCCGTTTCCTCAAGCGCTTTCACGACGACCCGGGCTACATCGCCAGCGTCGCCGCCACGGTGCGCGAGCACTGGGCGGCCCACGGCCGCCCCGACACGCTGCTGATGAGCTTCCACGGGCTGCCGCGCCGCTCGCTCGACCTCGGCGACCCCTATTACTGCGAATGCCAGAAGACCGGCCGCCTGATCGCTGAAAGCCTGGGGCTCGCGCCGGACCTGTACCGGATCACGTTCCAGTCGCGCTTCGGCAAGGCGGAGTGGATCAAGCCCTACACCCAGGCGACGCTCGAGGAGCTCGGCCACGCCAAGACCCGGCGCGTCGACGTGATCTGCCCCGGCTTCGTCGCCGACTGCCTGGAGACCCTGGAAGAGATCGCCCTCGACTGCAAGGGAGAATTCCTCGCCGCGGGCGGCGGCGAGTTCCATTACATCCCGGCAATAAATCAGCGACCCGACTGGATCGCGGCGCTCGGCGCACTGGTGACCCGCCATATGTCCGGCTGGCCGCTGGCGGCCAGCCGCGACGCGGACGCGGCAACGCGGGCGAAGGCACTCGGCGCCCCGTCTTGAATCCAGCAGCAATGACCCTATATCAGCATGAGCTGATATAGGAGCCCGCCATGGCCGAAAGCATGATCGTCGTCTGCCCGCATTGCCAATCGCCCAACCGCGTTCCCGCCGAACGCCTGCGTGACGGTGGCACCTGCGGCAAGTGTAAGCAGGGGCTGTTTGCAGGCGAACCCATCGAGCTCGATGCTGCCGCGTTCGATGCCCAGGTCGGCCGCTCCGATATTCCCGTCGTGGTCGACTTCTGGGCCCCTTGGTGCGGCCCCTGCCGCTCGATGGCCCCGGCCTTTGCCTCCGTCGCGCGTCAGTTGGAGCCGGAGTTTCGCTTCGCCAAGGTAAATACCGACGAGCAGACCGAGCTGGCGTCCCGTTTCGGCATCCGCTCGATCCCCACGCTTGCGCTGTTCCGGGGCGGTCGCGAAATCGCCCGCCAGGCCGGAGCGATGGACGCGGGTTCGCTGTCGCGCTGGATACGCAGCCAGGCATAAACATCTTGCCGTCGCTGCCGTAATTCCCTGGGCAGGCGCTGCTTTCGCCAGCGCCCGGAGTATTACCGCCATGAAGATTGACGACGCGAGCTACGTGCTCGAATCGACCCATCGCGCCAGCTTTCGCGAGCAGACGCGCGAATCGCTGCGTGTCTGGCATTCGAACGGGGCGCCGACGGCCAATTCGCCGCAGGTGACGCTTTCTCCCGCAGCGCAGTCGTCCCTGGCAGCCGACTCGGGCAAAGCCCTCGACGAGGCGGCCGATGCCGCGGAACATGATCCCTATCTGCAGTTGCTGATCGCCATGGTCGAACTGCTGACCGGACGGCGCATGCGCATCGTCCCCGCCCGCCAGCTGCGGCCGGCCGCCACCGATGCCGCCGAACCCGCGCCGGCGCCCGCGCCAGCGGCTGGCTTCGGCGTCACCTACGACGTCAGCGTCAGGCGCGAGGAAACCGAACAGACGCTCGTTTCGGCACGCGGAGTAGCAAGGACCGTTGACGGTCGGGATATCGCATTCACGCTGGACCTGACGATGTCGCGCCGATTCGTGGAGGAAAGCTCGTTGAGCGTGCGCCTCGGCGACGCGGCACGCAAGGATCCGCTCGTACTGAACTTCGGCGGCAGCGCTGCCCGGCTCGAGGGACAGCGGCTTGCCTTCGACATCGACGCCGACGGACAGAACGAAAACCTGCCAACGCTCGCCGCCGGCAGCGGCTACCTCGCGTTCGACCGCAACGGCAATGGTCGCATAGACGACGGTCGTGAATTGTTCGGTCCGGCCAGCGGCTCCGGCTTTACGGAACTGGCGCGGCTGGACGAGGACGGCAACGGCTGGATCGACGAGGGCGATGCGGCGTTCCGCCATCTGGCCCTGTGGACGCCGGGCGCAGGCAGTTCCGGCTCGCTGGCATCGCTGGCCGCGCAGGGTGTCGGCGCCATCGCGCTGGGCCATGTCGCCAGCCCGTTCGCACTGCGCAGCGCGGACAATGCCGACCTCGGCGCCATCGCTGCGAGTGGTGTGTTCCTGACCGAAGACGGGCGGGCCGGCAGCGTGCAGGAGATAGACCTGACGGTATAGGCCCCCGGCTGGGAACGCCGGCTCCGGGCTAGAATGCTCGGCATCGCACGCGGGGGACGGCCGATGGCACGCATATCCGACTTGAAGATCTGGCTTCGCCTCACGGTAGCCATCTACCTGATGCTGGCCGTTGCCGGCACGGCCCTGATCTTCTGGGAAAGCCGCGTCAATCGGGAAACGGCGATCGGCCAGGCGCGCGAATTCTCGCAATCCATGCATGAGGCCACCATGGCCGGCCTGACCGGCATGATGCTGACCGGCACCGTCGGCCAACGCGAGGTCTTCCTCGACCAGATCAAGCAGCTCTCGATCATCCGCGACCTGCGCGTGCTGCGCGGCGAGAACGTCAACAAGATCTACGGCCCGGGCAACGCCAAGGATGCCCAGGCCACCGACGACATCGAACAGCAGGTGCTGAAGAGCGGACAGGAGTTCATCGAGGTTCAGTCCGACGCCAGGGGGGAATACCTGCGCGTGGTGCGGCCGGCGATCGCGATGAAGAACTACCTCGGCAAGGACTGCATTTCCTGCCACCAGGTGCCCGAGCGCTCGGTACTCGGCGCGGTCAGCATGAAGATTTCGCTCGACCGCGTCAACGAGGCAGTCGCCGCGCAGCGCATCAAGTCGCTGCTCGCCGCGCTGGCGATCAGCATTCCGGTCCTCGCCTTCATCTACCTGTTCATCCGCAATTTCGTGACGCGGCCGCTGGACAAGATGGTGAGCGGCCTGCGTGAAATCTCCTCGGGTGAAGGCGACCTCACCCAGCGCCTGCACATCCGCGGCGAGGACGAGATCGGCCAGGCGGCTGCCGCGTTCAATGACATGATGGCCAGGTTCGGCGAACTCGTGCGCCATGTCAGCGACTCGGCCGGTCAGGTGTCCTCTGCAGCGCATGCGCTGGCCGACAACGCGCGCCAGGTGGCCCAGTCGTCTACCCAGCAGGACGAGCGTTCGGCGGCGGCGGCACAGGCCGTGGAACGGATGCTGGGCAGCATCGGCTCGATCGCCGAGGGCATGGACCGCGTGCACGAGCAGTCGCGGGAAAGCCTGCGCCGCTCCGGGGAAGGCAACGAAAGCCTGTCGCGCCTCATCGGCGAGGTCGGCATGCTGGAGTCGACCGTGGCGGCGATCGCCGAGGCGGTTAACCGCTTCGTCGAGAGCACCGAATCGATCACCAGCATGACCCGCCAGGTGAAGGACATCGCCGACCAGACCAACCTGCTCGCGCTCAACGCCGCCATCGAAGCAGCGCGCGCCGGCGAGCAGGGGCGGGGCTTCGCCGTGGTCGCCGACGAAGTGCGCAAGCTGGCGGAAAAGTCCAGCGCCTCGGCCAGCGAAATCGATGGCGTGACGCAGACGCTGGCGCAGCAGGCCGCGGTCGTGCGCCAGGCCATCGAGCGCGGCCTGCAGCACATCGCCTCCAGCCAGACCTCGATGGGCATCGTCTCCGAGGTGCTCGCCTCGGCCAGCACCTCCGTCACCGAGGTCGGTCACGGACTGGACGCTATCGCCGCCGCCACCGACGAGCAGCGCCAGGTCAGTGGCGAGGTGGCGCAGAACATCGAGTCGATCGCCGCCATGTCGCGCGATAACGCCTCCGCCATCGAGCGCACTGCCGAATCGGCGCAGCAGATGGAATCCCTGGCGCTCAACCTGCAGGGCACGGTCGGCCGCTTCCGAACCTGACCGGTTGCGAAGGGGGTTGAATCCGCCGGATTCACCCCAATATGGGTCGGGTTTATCGAGGAGCCCGATCCATGCAGGACAGCAATCCCACCCCGTCCCCCGAAGCGCTGGCCAATTCCGGCACGCCGGCCTCGGCTGAAACCCCGGCCGCTGAAGCCACCGCCGAGGTGATGCCCAGCCCGGAGGAGCTGCTCAAGGCAGTCGAACTCAAGGCCGCCGAGCATCACGATGCCTGGCTGCGCGCCAAGGCCGAGACCGAAAATGTCCGCCGCCGCGCCCAGGACGACATCGCCAAGGCCGGCAAGTTCGCCGTGGAAAAGTTCGCCGGGGAACTGCTGGCCGTCAAGGACAGCCTCGAGGCCGCCCTGGCGAATGAAAGCCAGACGGCCGAAAGCCTCAAGGCCGGCGTCGAGCTGACCCTGCGCCAGCTGGTTTCCGCGTTCGAGAAGTCCGGCCTGGCCGAGATCAATCCGCTCGGCGCCAAATTCGACCCCCACCGCCACCAGGCCATCAGCCAGATCGAAGCCACGGATCCGGCCACCGAGCCGAACACCGTACTGTCGGTGCTGCAAAAGGGCTACGCCCTGCACGAACGGGTAATCCGGCCGGCCCTGGTGGTCGTCGCCAAGCCGCCCGCTGCAGCTTGAAGCCCGACGGGAAATCCCCATATCCGGTAAAGGTTTAGGAATTCGGGCCCGGCTCAACCGGCCCGCTCAACATTCAGAGCAAAGGAAGACAACATGGGCAAGATCATCCGGGAAGCCGGC
>CAYTFA010000139.1:0-5803 GCA_964436755.1 uncultured Rhodocyclaceae bacterium
GTGGCGATCATGGCCGGCCTGCTGCCCATCATGTGGAGCCACGGCGCCGGTTCCGAGGTGATGAGCCGCGTCGCCGCGCCCATGGTGGGCGGCATGGTGTCGTCGACCGTGCTGACGCTGGCGGTGATTCCGGCGATCTATGCCCTGGTGAAGGAGTGGGGCCTGCGTCGGGACGGAGTATCTACCGCACCCGGCGGCTAGCTGCACAAGCGCGGAGCCGCGCCGGTTGCGGCTCCGCGGACAGCGCTCAGGACTCCTTGCTGCAGTCGCGCAGGGTGATGCCCTTTTCCTTGGCGTAGGCGGTCGACGAGGCTTCGATCTTGGCGCGCACGCGGGCGCGCTCCGGCTCGATCCAGTCCGAGATGCTGTTCCACTTGGTGCCGTCCCACTGCTGGAACTTGAGCATGCCCGAGCCTTCGTGGTCGGCGCAGGTGATCTTCAGCGGCGGCATGAAGCCTTCCGCGCCGAGCGCCTTGAGGCGTTTTTCATCGAGGTTGAGGTGCTCCAGGCCCCAGCGCACCTGCTCGCCGGTGAGCGGCTTCTTGCCGTACTTTTCCTGGGCCTTGCGCACGCCCTCGACGGTGATCAGGCCGGCGACGATGCCGCGGTTGTGGTAGGTGGCGCCGACCAGGGCCTTGTTGGCCAGGTTGCCCTTGTCCTTCTTGTAGAGGTGCTTGACGATTTCCTGCACCACGGGAAAGCCAGCGCCGACGCCGGTGTAGTTGGCTGCAATGTAGCCCTTGGCCGCGGGGCCGGGTCCGACCGTGTCCTCTTCGGAGGCCGCCCAGGTGATGCCGATGATGCGATCGCGCGGGTAGCCGATCTTGGCGGCGGCGCTGATCGCGCTGGGCGTCATGACGCCGGCGGTCCACATGATCACGTAGTCGGGCTTGGCCTGGCGCACCTGCAGCCACTGGCTCTGCTGCTCGAGCCCGGGCGGGGCGACCGGAATCAGCTCGACGCTGAACTGGTAGCGGGCGGCCATGTCCTGCAGGATGGGAATCGCTTCCTTGCCGAAGGCGGAGTCATGGTACAGGTAGCCGATCTTCTTGCCGGCAAGCTTGTCCGTACCGCCCTCGCGCGTCGCGATGAACTTGACGATGTCGGTCGTCATGCTCCAGTAGTTGGTGATCATCGGGAAGACGTAGGGGAAGACGCGGCCGTCGGTGGTATCGGTGCGGCCGTAGCCGATGGTGACCAGCGGGATCTTGTCCACGGCGATGCGGTCGACGATGCCGTAGGTGATGCCGGAGGACATGGGCTGCACGGCGGCTGGGTAGGGGCTCTTGCCCTTCAGGCGCTCGTAGCACTCGATGCCCTTGGCGTTGTTGTACTCGGTTTCGCACTCCTCCCAGGACAGCTTGACGCCGTTGATGCCGCCGTCGCGCTCGTTGATCAGGTTGAAGTAGTCGATCATGCCGGCGTAGAAGGTCTGCCCGATCGAGGCCAGCGGGCCGACGCGGTAGCCGACGATGGGGACGAACTGGGTGGCCTTGTCCTGGGCGAGGACAGCCGGCGCGGAAGCGCAGGCCGAAGCGCCGAGCAGGATGGCGGCAAGGCTGCGCAGGAATCGGGTGGGGTGACGGGCCATCGGGTTTCCTCCTCTTTGATTTGACTGCGTGTACAGCGGACGGTTTTGCTAGTGAAGCACGAATCCGGGCCTGGCGCCAGCGGCGCCGCGGGCGTGCTGCGGCATCAACGTTCCTCGAGGATCTCGCGCGCGGCGACCACGCGCATGATCTGGTTGGTGCCGGTGTAGATCTGGATCAGCTTGGCGTCGCGCATCATGCGCTCGACCGGGTAGTCCTTCATGTAGCCGTAGCCGCCCAGGCACTGCACGGCATCGGTGGTGACCTTCATGGCCGTGTCCGAGGCGAGGAACTTGGCCATCGCGCAGAACTTGGACGCCTCGCGAGAGTTGCCGCGGTCCAGCAGGGATGCCGCCTTGTAGGTCAGTTCGCGCGCCGCTTCGGTCTGCGCCACCATGTCGGCGATCATGAACTGGATGGCCTGGAACTGGTCGATGGTGCGGCCGAACTGCTTGCGCGACCTGACGTAGGCCAGCGCCTCGTCGATCGCGCCCTGCGCAAGGCCGACGGCCTGGGCGGCGGCGAACAGCCGGCTGCAGGCCAGCGTGGTCATCAGGTTGGTGAAGCCTTCACCCTCGTCGCCGAGGCGATTGGCGACGGGAACCCGCATGTCCTCGAACAGCAGTTCCGAGTTGATGGTGCCGCGCATGCCCATCTTGTTTTCGTTCTTGCCGTACTTGAGCCCCGGCGTGCCCTTTTCGACGATGAAGGCGCTGACGCCGCGCGCGCCCTTGTCGCCGTCGGTGTAGGCATACACGCTGGTCACGTCGGCGATGGCGCCGTTGGTGATGAAGCACTTCTGGCCGTTGATGCGGTAGCCGTCGGCGTCGAGGACGGCCCGGCTGCGCATCGCCAGCACATCGGAGCCGGCGCCCGGTTCGGTGATGGCGATGGCCGAGACCTTGCCCGCCACCAGTTGCGGGAGGAATTTCTCTTTCTGTGCCCTGCTGCCGTGGTGCAGGATGGGCAGCAGGCCGTCGGCCTGGGCGATCAGGATCAGCGCGGCGGAGGCGCTGGCGGTGGCGATGGTCTCGATCACCCGCGCGAAGACATTGAACTCCATGCCGATGCCGCCGTATTCCTCGGGCACCAGCGGTGCCAGGATGCCCTGCTCGGCGAACAGGGCGAGGATGTCATGGGGGAACTCGTCGCGCTCGTCGATCTCGGCGGCGCGCGGACGCACGCGTTCGCGCGCGATATCGCGCACCATGTCGAGGATCATCTGCCGTTCGTCGCCTTGTGCCTGCATGTGCTGCTCCTGGTTCGGTCATGGCAGGCGGATGCCCGTATTGCCTGCCGGCGACCCTTTGCGATCTAATGAAGCCTGCCCGCGATTGCCGAGATGCGCCGATGAAAGACCTGACCACCGAGAAAACCCTTGCGGCGGACGAGATCAACAACCGCCTGTTCTTTCGCCTGTTCCAGGCGTCCAACACGCTGCATACCAAGGGCACGCAGGCGCTCGAGGCCACCGGCGTCACCACCGGCAAGTGGTCCGTGCTCGGTGCGTTGTCGCGGCCGCAGGCCCGGGGCGGGATGAACATCGGCGACCTCTCGCGCTACCTCCTGGTCAGCCGCCAGAACCTGGCCGGGGTGCTCAACCGCCTCGAGCAGGACGGCCTGGTCGAGCGCGTCACCGGCGAGGATGACCGCCGCGCGCGCAAGGTGCGCCTGACGCGCAAGGGCGTGGAACTCTGGACCTCGCTGGCGGAGCCGATCCGCACCTTCTACGACGGCGCGCTGAAGGGCTTCTCCTTCGACGATCGGCTCGAGTTCATCCATTACATCACCCGCCTGCAGCGCAACATGGCGCAGCTCTAGCCGGCGGCGCGCGCGACCGAGTGGCGCGCGATGATGTTCTTCATGATGTTGGCCATGCCGTCGCCGATCTGCAGGCCGAGCACGTCGCGGTAGCGCTGGCCGAAAAGATAATCGCCGCCGTAGCCGCCGTGGCCATGCGTGAGCAGGCACTGGTGGATGATCTCGCAGGCGATCTTGGGCGCCCACCACTTGCACATGGCGGCCTCGGACGTGTGCGGCAGCCCCTGGTCCTTGAGCCAGAGCGTGCGCAGGCAGAGCGCGCGGCACGCCTCGTAGTAGGTCTCCGCCTCGGCAAGGGGAAAGGTGACGCCCTGGAATTCGCCGATGACCTTGCCGAAGGCCTCCCGCTCCTGCGTATAGCGCCAGGACTCGTCGAGCGAGGCACGAGCAACCGCCAGGCATTGGATGCCGATCAGGGCGCGGCTGTAGTCGAAGCCCTGCATCACCTGGACGAAGCCTTCGCCTTCGGCGCCGAGCATCATGTCGCTGGTCACGCGTACGCCGTCGAAGAAGAGCGAGCCGCGGCCGACGGGGCGGGTGCCGATGTCGTCGAAGCCGGTGCGCGTGATGCCGGCCTGGTCGAGCGGGACGAGGAAGGCGCTGATGCCGCGCGCCCGTTCCTCCTCCCGTCCGGTGCGGGCGAAGACCACGGCGACGTCCGCCTGCGTGGCCATGGAAATCGACGTCTTCTCGCCGCTGAGGATGTAGTCGGCACCGTCGCGCGTTGCGCGCAGCTTGAGGCGTGCCGCGTCGGAGCCGGCGCCGGGTTCGGTCAGCGCGATGGCGATCAGCTGCTCGCCGGCGATGACCTGCGCGAGCCAGTCGCGTGCCGCCTGCGAACGCGCGTGCTGGGCGACGATCTGGCCGCACAGCGAGGTCAGCAGGTTCACGTAGGAGACGTTGAAGTCGCCGTAGGCGATCTGCTCGAGCAGGAGGCCGCTGGTGACGCAATCGACACCCATGCCGCCGACCGCTTCCGGGAGTTCCGGGCCGAGGAATCCCATGCCGCCCATTTCTCGTACGACCTCACGCTCGATGCGCTGCGCCTTTTCCCGTGTCCGGTAGCCTGGGGCGAGGCGTTCGCGCGAGAAACGACTTGCCGTGTCGACCAGCGCCTGCTGCTCCGGCGTGAGGCTGAAATCCATGGTGCTCCCTCGCTTCGGGTGGGGTCGGCGGGATTCTAGGTTGGCGGCCTATATCTGTCAATATATTGTCGTAAGTAGCTCGTTGGCTGGCAACGTGCTGCGGCTATTCGCTCTGCTGCAAAGCACAAACAGGCCCGGGTGTCGGACCGTGTGTGACAACATGTTGATATTTAGTGCCGACAACAGCCGTGTGCGCCCGCAGGGCCGGGCAAGGGCGGCGCACCCCGGCGTTCAGGCCTGCGGCAGGTACTTGCGGATGTGGAGATCGTGCTGGCGCACGTGGTCGACGATCCAGGTACGGATCATCTGCAACGCGTCGGCGCGGGTGGGTACCCGGCCCTTCATCAGGTCGTAGTTGAGCTGGACGTATTGTTCGAGGATCTGGTGATGGGCGGCGACATGGGCCGCGACTTCCTCGGGCGGCATGCCGCAATTGCGCATGTAGCCTTCTTCGTTTTCGAAGTGGCTGCTGATTTGCGGTCCGAGGCGGCCGAGAACCTCCGAGAATGCTTCGGACCCCGGCAGGGCCTGCTCGTTGATGAGCAGGCGGTCAAGGTAAGCAAGCAGCGCCATGTGTTCGCGGTCGATCGACGGCACGCCGAGCGAAAGCGAGGGGTCATGCTTGCCGTGGGTGGGCGAAAGGGATTCCACTGGAAAGGTCCGGCTTCAGCGGGGAATTCTAGCGGCAGCCGGGCTTCGTGCGCCGCAATAAATTCATCGCGCCGAAGAATTTATCTATTTGCTCCGGCGGGGTGCCGTCGTTACGCTGCACCGATTTTCACCTTTTGCCGCAGGTCAACCATGCAATCCACTCCGCGGGAGATCGTCACCCCCTTCCGTCCGATCCCGCTCGACGTGCCCGAGGGCATGAAGCCCAACGAGTTTTTCAACAGCGCCGAGAACCTGGCCGACCTAGTGCACAACAACGGCCTGCTACGCAACCCCGAGGGCCTGCTGCTCTACCGCAAGGCGCTCGGCCACAGCAATGTGTTCGACTGCTCGATCATCTACGACACCTCGCAGTCCATCCTCGATCCGCTTGGCCGGCCGGTCCGTCGCACGCAGGTACCGGATCCGGTGAAGAACGTCTGGAATCGCATGAACCAGATCGTGATCGACTTCAACACCCGCGAGGACTTCGATCGGATCACCGGCCTGATCCGGGGTTGATCACGACGTGCGAGCCGAATGTGATGCCGCCGGGCCGGGGTTCCGTTATCATTGCGGGTCGAACGTCCGACTTGCGGG
>CAYTFA010000140.1:0-5783 GCA_964436755.1 uncultured Rhodocyclaceae bacterium
TGCTGAACCTTTCCGGCGAGATCGGCCTGACCAAGAACCGGCTCAACGCGCTGCGTTCCGACATTCTCAACGGCCGCTCGGACACCGATACCCTGCATGCGCTGGACCAGGCCGTGAGCCAGCTCGACCTGCTCGTCTCCGACCTCCAGAACGCAGTGATGAAGACGCGCATGCAGCCGATCGGCCGGCTGTTCCAGAAGTATCCCCGCATCGCCCGCGACTTGGCTCGCAACCTCGGCAAGGATGTCGAGCTGGTCCTGGTCGGCGAGGAGACCGAGATCGACAAGACGATGATCGAAGACCTCTCCGATCCGATCATCCACCTGATCCGCAACGCGGTCGACCATGGCGTGGAAGGGACCGAGGATCGCCGCGCGGCGGGCAAGCCGGCGAAGTCCCAGGTGCGCCTGGAGGCGCGCCAGGAGGGCGACCACATCGTGCTCCTCGTCGCCGACGACGGACGCGGCATGAATGCCGAGCGCCTGCGCGCCAAGGCGGTCGAGAAGGGCCTCATCAGCGATGAAGAGGCCAACACGATGGACGACAAGCAGAGCTACAACCTGATCTTCCTGCCAGGTTTCTCGACCAAGGAAGTGGCGTCCGACGTGTCCGGCCGTGGCGTCGGCATGGACGTGGTGAAGACCAACATCCAGAAGCTCAACGGCTCGATCGAAATCCGCAGCGAACTGGGCAAGGGCTCGACCTTCGTCATTTCACTGCCGCTGACACTGGCCATCCTGCCCGTGCTGCTGGTCAAGCTCGGCCTGCAGCCATTTGCCGTGCCGCTGTCGATGGTGCGCGAGATCCTCCCCATCCGCATCGACGCGGTGCAGGAGGTCGGCGGCTCCGCGACCATGGTAGTGCGCGGCGAAGTCCTGCCGATCTATCCGCTCAGCCACCTGCTGGGCTGGTCGGCCGATCGCATCCCGGAGTTCGGCGTGCTGATGCAGATGGCGGAGCATACGTTCATCCTTGCCATCGACGGCTTCATGGGGCGCGAGGACGCCGTGATCAAGTCGCTCGACGACTTCCGTCCCAAGGGCGTCGCCGGTGTCACCACGCTCTCGAACGGGCAGATCGTGCTCATCCTCGACATGAAGGAACTGCTCGGTGCCTTCGGCGACGGACGCGGCGTACCCCGCTCGACATTCATCCCCCCCGGGGCGCTTGCCGCCTAGTTTTCCCGGCGTCACCCGCGGGTGACGCCAAGCCCTTGTCGGACAAGGAATGTAGCCCCTAAATGGCGGGCGTTTCGGCGCCTGTTCACGGGTTCTCGCAAGGGGCCGGCGGCAATAATTGCCGGCATGAGTGAGATAGTCCGTGGCTGAAGAAAGCGACCTCGATCGCACCGAACCTGCATCGTCGCGACGCCTCGAACAGGCGCGCGAGGAAGGCAACGTTCCCCAGTCGCGCGAGTTGATGGCTTTCATGGTCCTCGCCGCCGGAGCCGCAGCCTTTTGGGTGCTCGGCGGCTGGCTCGCCCAGCGCTCGTCGGGCCTGCTGCGCCACGGCCTCAGCTTTAGCCGCGAGGCGGCCTTCGACAGCGCGGCGATGACGGGCTGGGCACTGTCGCTCGCGTCCGAGGCCTTCGTCGTTGCCGGACCGGTATTCCTGCTCGCCATCGCCGCGGCGATCGCCACGCCGTTCATGATCGGCGGTGCCGTGATTTCGCCCAAGGCGTTCCAGCTCGACCTCGGGCGGCTCGATCCGGTGCGCGGCCTGGGGCGCATGTTCTCGTGGCAAAGCGTTGCCGAGCTGGTCAAGGCGATCCTCAAGTCCCTGCTCATTGCCGGTGTCCTGATCTGGGTCGTGCGCCACGAGCAGGACCAATTGTTCGCCCTGCTCGGGCAGCCCGTCGAGGTCGCGCTGATTTCCTTCGCCCAGCTGCTGCTGCGCAGTTTCTTCGCCCTGGTGCTCGGTCTGGCGCTGATCGCCGCAGTCGATGTGCCCTTCCAGCTCTGGCAGTACCACGACCGCCTGAAGATGACGCGCGACGAGTTGCGGCGCGAGGCGCGCGAGAGCGAGGGGGATCCGCACCTGAAGGCGCGCATCCGCAGCCAGCAGCGCGAGATGGCGCGGCGGCGCATGATGGCCGAGGTGCCGAAGGCCGACGTGGTCGTCACCAACCCGACGCACTTCGCCGTGGCGCTGCGCTACGAAAGCGGGGCGATGGGTGCGCCGGTGGTCGTCGCCAAGGGCATGAACCTGCTGGCCCAGCGCATCCGCGACCTTGCCGGCGAGCACGAAGTGCCGGTGCTGGAGGCGCCGCCTCTGGCGCGCGCCCTGTATCGCCATGTCGATCCCGGCGATGCGATCCCTGCCACGCTGTACGCCGCGGTCGCCGAGGTCATGGCCTGGGTCTACCAGCTGCGCCAGTACGCCGCGTCGGGTGGCGCGCGCGCGGTGCCCGACGCGCCGCTTGAAATCGCCGTGCCGGAAGGCATGGATCCCGGGGTGCCGGCATGAACGAAGCGCTGACATTGCAGGGATTCCTCGGGCGGCTCAACGTGCGGCAGATGCTGGCGCCGCTGCTCATCGTCCTCATCCTGTCGATGATGGTGCTGCCGCTGCCGGTCTTCCTCCTCGACGTCTTCTTCACCTTCAACATCGCCCTGTCGGTGATGGTGCTGCTGGTGGCGATGTACACCATGAAGCCGCTCGAGTTCTCGATATTTCCGACCGTGCTGCTGGTGACCACGCTGCTGCGCCTCTCGCTCAACGTCGCCTCGACGCGCGTGGTGCTGCTGCAGGGGCATACCGGCCCCGATGCGGCGGGCAAGGTGATCGAGGCTTTCGGCCACTTCCTGGTCGGCGGCAATTATGCGGTGGGCATCGTCGTCTTCGTCATCCTCACCCTGATCAATTTCATCGTGATCACCAAGGGTGCAGGGCGCATCGCCGAAGTCACGGCGCGTTTCACCCTCGACGCAATGCCCGGCAAGCAGATGGCCATCGATGCCGACCTCAATGCCGGCCTCATCGGCGAGGACGAGGCGCGGCGCCGGCGTGCCGTGATCGCCCAGGAATCGGATTTCTACGGGTCGATGGACGGTGCCTCGAAGTTCGTGCGCGGCGATGCCGTGGCCGGCATCCTGATCCTCTTCATCAACATCATCGGCGGCCTGATCGTCGGCGTCATCCAGCATGACATGGCGGCCGGCGACGCGGCGCGTACCTACACGCTGCTGACCATCGGCGACGGCCTCGTCGCGCAGATCCCCGCCTTGATCATATCTACCGCCGCCGGCCTCGTCGTAACGCGGGTCGCCACCGGGCAGGACATCAGCGAGCAGGCCAGTACGCAGCTGTTCGGCAATCCGACGATCATTGCGATCACCGCGTCGATCCTCGTCATCCTGGGGATGATCCCCGGCATGCCGAACTTCGTCTTCCTCCTGCTCGGCTCGCTGCTCGGCTTGCTGGCGTGGCGCATGGCGAAGTCGGCCGCGCGGGCGGCCGCCGCCCCGGCCGCAGGCGCGACGGCACCGGTTGCGGCGGCGCAGGAGGGTGGCGAGGCGAGCTGGTCGGACGTCGCACCGGTGGACGTGCTGGGCCTCGAGGTCGGGTACCGGTTGATCCCGCTGGTGGATCGCGGCCAGGACGGCGAACTCCTGAAGCGGATTCGCGGACTGCGCAAGAAGTTCGCCCAGGAGATCGGCTTCCTCTCGGCGCCGGTGCATATCCGCGACAACCTCGAATTGCGGCCGAACGCCTACAGGCTGACGCTGAAGGGGGTCGCCATCGGCCAGGGCGAGGCCTTCCCCGGCATGTTCCTGGCGATCAATCCGGGGCGCGTCTCCGGGCAACTGGCCGGCACACCGACGCAGGACCCGGCCTTCGGGCTGCCCGCAGTCTGGATCGACGCGGCGCTGCGCGAACAGGCGCACGTGTTCGGCTATACGGTGGTCGACGCCAGCACGGTCGTGGCGACCCATCTCAACCACGTCATCCTTTCGCATGCGGCAGAGCTCCTCGGACGCCAGGAGACGCAGGCGCTGCTCGACCACATCGCCGCCGAATCGCCCAAGCTGGTCGAAGACCTGGTACCCAAGCAGCTGCCGCTGGCCGTCCTGCAACGCGTTCTGCAGACGCTGCTCGAGGAGGGCGTCAACATCCGCGATATGCGCACCATCGTCGAGACGCTGGCCGAGCACGGCCCACGCAGCCAGGATCCCCTGGTGCTGGCGGCGCAGGTACGCGTGGCACTCGGACGCGCCATCGTCCAGCAGATCTTCCCGGGTACGGACGACATGCAGGTCATGGCGCTGGATCCCGGCCTCGAGCGCGTGCTTGGCCAGGCAGTGCAGGGCGGCGGCGACGCTTCGGCCATCGAGCCGGGCTTGGCCGATACCCTGCTGCACGAGACTTCGACGGCAGTACGCCGCCAGGAGGACCTGGGGCTGCCCGCGGTGCTGCTGGTGCCGGGGCCGATGCGCTGGCTGCTCTCGCGCTTCCTGCGTCGCGTCGTGCCGCAACTCAAGGTGATCGCCAACGCCGAGGTTCCCGACTCGCGGACGATCAAGGTGACCACAATCATCGGAGCCACTAAATGACCGTAAAACGCTTCGTTGCCGGCAGCGCGCGAGAGTGCCTGCGCCGGGTCAAGGATGAGCTGGGCCCGGACGCCATTGTCATCTCCAACAAGCCGCTCGAGCATGGCGTAGAGATCGTCGCGATGACGCCGGACAGCCTCGATGCGCTATCGGCCGGCGGGGATGCGCGCCAGGCTGCTGGGGCAACCCCGGCTGTGCCCGTCGCGCGGCCCAAGGCCGGCGCACCGGACGACGACTACACGGTGACTTTGTCCGCGGCAAGCCGCAAGGCGCCGGCCGTACGGCCCTGGGCGCCGCCTGCGGCGGCTCCGCTTGCCGACGCCGGACGCGAAAAGGATACCCCGCTGCGTCCGCTGCCGCCGCGCGCTGCAGCGGCGGAGTTGTCTGTGGCGGCGGCACTACCTGCGGTCGGCACCAGGTCTGAGCCTCCGGCCACATCGCCTGCATCGGACGAGGTGATGCAGCTGCGCGATGAAATGCGGCTGATCAAGGGCCTGCTGGAACGGCAGCTCTCCGGCTTTGCCTGGGGTGAGATGGGGCGCACCGCGCCGGTCCGTGCCTGCCTGCTGGGCGAAATGCTGGAAGCGGGTTTTTCCGGCGACCTGGCTCGGCGCCTGGTACAGGACCTGCCGGAGGACATGACGCCGGAGGAGGGCCGCAAGTGGCTCCGCTCCGCCGTGAACCGTCGCCTGCGCACGCTTCCGGCGGAGGCGGATTTCATCGACCGCGGCGGAGTGTATGCCATCGTCGGCCCCACCGGCGTCGGCAAGACCACCACCACGGCGAAGCTTGCCGCACGCTGTGTGGTGCGCTACGGTGCCGACCGGCTGGCCCTGCTTACCACCGACGGCTACCGGATCGGCGCCCAGGAACAACTGCGCATCTACGGTCGCATTCTCGGCGTACCGGTGTTCGTCGTGCGCGACGGCGAGGATCTGCGCCGCACGCTCGCCGACCTGCGCGACAAGCACATGGTCCTGATCGACACGGTGGGCATGAGCCAGCGCGACCGCATGGTCGCCGACCAGGTCGCCATGCTGACCCGGGCCGGCGAGGTGAATCGCCTGCTGCTGCTCAATGCAGGGGCGCGTGGCGACACGCTCGACGACGTCGTGCGGGCCTACGGCGGCGAGGATCTGGCGGGTTGCATCATGACCAAGGTCGACGAGGCGGCGGCACTTGCTCCGGCCCTCGATTGCGTGCTGCGCCACGGCCTGACGCTGAGCTACG
>CAYTFA010000141.1:0-5757 GCA_964436755.1 uncultured Rhodocyclaceae bacterium
ACTGTCCGCCGCGCGCGGGGACCCGCCCGAGGACACGATTGGCGCAACCGGGGCGAGGAACCTGCGGTCTGCCCCGAGCAATCCAGGATGGGGTCCTGCCTCATCGTTGCTCAGCCCAGCTTCACCAGTTGCTTGCCGAAGTTCTGCCCCTTGAGCATGCCGATGAAGGCGGCCGGGGCGGCGGCGAGGCCGTCGGCCACGCTCTCGCGATACTTGAGCTTGCCGGCAGCGACCAGTCCGCCGAGTTCCTTCAGCGCGGGCGGCCAGCGGCTCATGTCGTCGGAGACGATGAAGCCTTGCATGCGAATGCGGCTCACCAGTACGCAGCGGATGTTCTTCAACGGGTAGGGGTCGGTGGTGTTGTAGTCGGAGATGAGGCCGCAGATGGCGATGCGCGAGAAGGCGTTCATGCGCGTCAGCAGCGTGTCGAAGATCTCGCCGCCGACATTCTCGAACAGGCAATCGATGCCGTCGGGGGCCGCGGCCTTGAGTTCTGCGCGCAGCTTGCCGGCCTTGTAGTCGATGCAGGCATCGAAGCCGAGTTCCTCGACGACGTAGCGGCACTTCTCGGGGCCGCCGGCGATGCCCACGGCGCGCGCGCCGCGCAGCTTGGCCAGTTGGCCGACGACGCTGCCGACGGCGCCGGAGGCGGCGGTGACGACCACGGTCTCGCCCGCCTTCGGTGCGCAGATGTCGTTGAGGCCGACCCAGGCGGTGACGCCGGGCATGCCGACGGGGCCGAGGTAGGCGGAGAGCGGAATGGCGCGCGCATCGACCTTCTGCAGCAGCTTGCCGTCGGTCACGGCGTGGGTCTGCCAACCCAGCGCCCCGACCACGGCGTCGCCAGGGGCGAAGCCGGGATGGTTGGATTTGACGACTTCGCCGGCGGCGCCGCCGACCATCACTTCGCCGATCTCGACCGGCTTGGCGTAGGACTTCGCATCCGACATGCGGCCGCGCATGTAGGGATCGAGCGAGAGCCAGCGGTTGCGCACCAGGACCTGCTCGGGCCCGGGCTCGGGGATCGGCGCCTGTTCGAGGCGGAAGTTGCTTTCCTCGACCCAGGCCGTCGGGCGGCTGGCGAGGACGATGCGTTGGTTTTGTTCCATGGGTTGCTCCTTAGTCTTTTGCGTCGAGCCGCCGCAGCTTGAAGGTGCCGAGCGACTTGGCGACGAGCTCGCCGGATTCGTCGTGCGCTTCGCCTTCGCAGAAAAACAGCGAGGCGCCGCTGCGCAGCACCTTGCCCTCGGCGACGATGCGGCCGCGTGCCGCGCGCAGGAAGCTCGCCGACATGTCGATGGTCATGACGCCCGCCGGATGCTTCTGCAGGCCGCGCGCGGCGACCGCCATGGCGACGTCGAGCATGGTCATGATGACGCCGCCGTGCGAGACCTCGAAGCTGTTGAGCAGCTCGGGGCGCAGGTCGAGCGAGATGCGCGAGCGGCCGCCCTCGGCCATCTCGGCGACGACGCCGAGGTGCTTGAGGAAGGGCACCGAAAGGCCGAAGAAGTCGGCCGCGTCGCTCATCGCGTATGGCTCAGAAGGCCAGCGAACCGCCGTCGACGGCGATGGCCTGGCCGGAGATGTGGCGGCCGGCTTCCGAGGCGAGCAGCACGACGAGCCCCTTGAGGTCTTCCTCGCCGCCGATGCGGCCGAGCGGCGTGCCGGCGATGATCTTGTCGCCGAGCATGCCGATCAGGCCGTTGGCCATCTTCGAGGGGAAGAAGCCGGGGCAGATCGCGTTCACGTTGATGTTGTGGCGCCCCCATTCCGAGGCCAGCGCCCGCACGAAGTTCACGTCGGCGCCCTTGCTCGCGTTGTAGGCGATGGTGCCCATCTCCGGCGGGTTGCCGCGCAGGCCGGCGATGGAGGCGGTGACGATGACCTTGCCCGACTTCTGCGGGATGAAGCAGCGCTTGCCGACCTCGCGCGTGATGAAGAACATCGCGTTGACGTTGAGGTTGATCACCTTCATCCAGGCGTCGTCCGGGTAGTCCTCGGCATGCGCGCCCCAGGTGGCGCCGGCGTTATTGACGAGGATGTCGATCCGGCCGTAGCGCTCCAGCACCTGGTCCACGATGCCGGGGATCTGCTCGTACTTCGCCAGGTCGGCGCTGACGGTGAGCACTTCCGCGCCCTGCTTCTCGAGGTGGGCACGGGCGGAGGCCAGCTCGTCGGCCTTGCGTGCGGTGATGGCCAGCTTGGCGCCCATTTCGGCCAGCCCCTCGGCCATCTGCAGGCCGAGCCCGCGCGAACCGCCGGTGATCAGGGCCACCTTGCCGGTGAGGTCGAACAGTTGCTTCACGCCCATGGTGTGCCTCCTCAGCAGACTTCGAACAGGCCGGCGGCACCCTGGCCGCCGCCGATGCACATGGTGACGACGACGTACTTGACGCCGCGCCGCTTGCCCTCGATCAGCGCGTGGCCGACCAGGCGCGCGCCGGAGACGCCGTAGGGATGGCCGACGGCGATGGCGCCGCCATTGACGTTGAGCCGGTCCATCGGGATGCCGAGGGTGTCGGCGCAGTAGAGCACCTGCACGGCGAAGGCCTCGTTGAGCTCCCAGAGGCCGATGTCGTCCATCGTGAGGCCGGTGCGCTTGAGCAGCTTGGGCACGGCGAACACCGGCCCGATGCCCATTTCGTCCGGCTCGCAGCCGGCGACGGCGAAGCCGCGGAAGATGCCCAGCGGCGCCAGGCCGCGCTGCTCGGCCACCTTGGCGTTCATCACCACGGCGGCGGACGATCCGTCGGAATACTGGCTGGCATTGCCGGCGGTGATCACGCCGCCGGGGATGGCGGTGCGGATCTTGGCGACGCCCTCGAGCGTGGTGTCGGCGCGCAGTCCTTCGTCGGCGGCGATGGTGACCTGCCTGGTCAGCAACTGGCCGGTGGCCTTGTCGGCGACGCCCATGGTGACGGTCATCGGCACGATCTCGTCGTTGAACTTGCCTGCGGCGGCGGCGGCGCAGGCCTTCTGCTGGCTGCCGACGCCGTACTCGTCCTGGCGCTCCTTGGAGATCTTGTAGCGCTTGGCGACCTGCTCGGCGGTGTTCAGCATCGGCCAGTAGATCTCCGGCTTCCACGCCAGCAGGCCCGGGTCGGCGATCATGTGGCGGTTCATCTCGCCCTGGGTGCAGCCGATGTTCTCGACGCCGCCGGCGACGAAGATGTCGCCCTCGTTGGCGATGATGCGCTGCGCGGCCATGGCGATGGTCTGCAGGCCGGAGGAGCAGAAGCGGTTGACCGTGGCGCCCGGCACGGTGACGGGCAGGCCGGCGGCCAGCGCGATCTGGCGCGCGATGTTGGCGCCGGTGGCGCCCTCGGGCGTGGCACAGCCCATGAGCACGTCCTCGACCTCGGCGGGTTCGAGCCTGGCGCGGGCGACGGCATGCTTGACGGAATGCGCGCCGAGCGTGGCGCCGTGGGTCATGTTGAAGGCGCCCTTCCAGGACTTGGCGAGTCCGGTGCGGGCGGTGGAAACGATTACGGCATCGGTCATTTCGGTATCTCCGGTATTCGGTGGGATCGGCGCAGGGGCGGCCTCAGGTGAGGCTCCTGCCCTCGGCGACGAGCTTCTGGATCAGCGGCGCGGGTTCCAGAAGGAATCGCCCGAGCTCGCGGCGAACTCGCGCATGCGCCGCGCGACGTTGTAGAGGCCGACCTGGTCGGCATACAGCATCGGCCCGCCGCGGAACATGGGGAAGCCGTAGCCGGTCAGGTACACCATGTCGATGTCCGAGGCGCGCGCGGCGATGCCTTCCTCGACGATGCGCGCACCTTCGTTGACCAGCGCGTAGATGCAGCGCTCGACGATCTCCTCGTTGCTGATCCTGCGCGGCGCGATGCCGAGTTCCTTGCGGTAGTCCGTCAGCATCTGGTCGACCTCGGGATCGGGGATGGCCTTGCGGTTGCCCGGCTGGTAGAGATACCAGCCCTTGCCGGTCTTCTGGCCGTAGCGGCCCTGCTCGCAGAGCGTGTCGGCGAACTTCGCATAGCGGATGTTGGGCTTCTCCACGTAGCGGCGCTTGCGGATCGCCCAGCCGATGTCGTTGCCGGCGAGGTCGCCCATGCGGAACGGGCCCATGGCCATGCCCCATTTCTCCAGGGCTTTGTCCACCTGGGCCGGCGTGGCGCCTTCCTCGAGCAGGAAGCCGGCGACGCGGCCGTAGTGCTCGATCATGCGGTTGCCGATGAAGCCGTCGCAGACGCCGGAGACCACGGCGGTCTTGCGGATCTTCTTGGCGATCGCCATCACGGTGGCCATCACGTCCTTGGCCGTGGCGGCGCCGCGTACCACCTCGAGCAGCTTCATCACGTTGGCCGGGCTGAAGAAGTGCATGCCGACCACGTCCTGCGGGCGCTTTGTGAAATTGGCGATCTTGTTCACGTCCAGCGTCGAGGTGTTGGAGGCGAGGATGGCGCCCGGCTTGGCGATCTCGTCCAGCTTGCGGAACACCTGCTCCTTGACGCCGATTTCCTCGAATACGGCCTCGATGATCAGGTCGCAGTCCTTCAGGTCGTCGTAGGACAGCGTGCTCTTGAGCAGGCCCATGCGCTGGTCGAGCTTCTCCTGCGTCAGCTTGCCTTTCTTCAGCGAGTTCTCGTAGTTCTTGCGGATGATGCCGACGCCCTTGTCCAGCGCATCCTGCTTCATTTCGAGGATGGTCACCGGAACGCCGGCGTTGAGGAAGTTCATCGAGATGCCGCCGCCCATGGTGCCGGCGCCGATCACGCCCACCCTGGCGATGGTTCGCGTCGGCGTGTCGTCGGGGATGTCGGCGATCTTGCTGGCGGCACGCTCGGCAGCGAACAGGTGGCGCAGCGCGCGCGACTCCGGCGTGCCCATGAGGCCGATGAAGATCTCGCGCTCGACCTGCATGCCCTCGGCGAAGGACATCGTGAGCGACGCGGCAATGGCGTCGCAGCACTTGGCGGGGGCGGGGAAGGGGCCGGCGACGCCCTTGATCATGTTGCGGGCGAACTGCAGGTAGGCCTCGTGGTTCGGGTAGTCCACCTTCATCTGGGAGACGCGGCGGATCGGCCGCTTCTCGGCAACCACCTTGCCGGCGAACTCGAGCGCGGCGGCGAGCAGGTTGCCCTCGACGAACTCATCGATCAGCTGCGTGCCCTTGAATGCCGAAGCCGGCACCGGGTCGCCCTTCGCCATGAGGTTGAGCGCGCCTTCGACGCCGAGGATGCGCGGGCCGCGCTGGGTGCCGCCGGCGCCGGGGATCAGGCCGAGCTTGACCTCCGGCAGGGCGATCTTGGCGTCCGGCTTGGCGACCCGGAAGTGGGCGCCCAGCGTCAATTCGAAGCCGCCGCCCATGCAGACCCCGGAGATCGCGGCGACCACCGGCTTGGGGCAGTTCTCGACGATCTGGATCACCGTCGGCAGGTTGGGCAGGGCGTAGGCCTTGGGCGAGCCGAACTCGCGGATGTCAGCGCCGCCGGAGAAGGCGCGGTCGTTGCCGATCAGCACCACGGCGTTGATTGCGGGATCGGCCGCGGCCTTGTCGATGCCGGCGACGATGCCGCAGCGCAGGTCGTAGCCGAGGCCATTGACCGGGGGGTTGTCGAGAACGATCACGGCGGTGCTGCCGTGTACTTCATATCGGGCGCTGCTCATGAATACTCCTGGCGGGTGGGGTTGTGCGGTGAAACGAAAATCATACTTCCAGCCACTCCTTGCGGACGGCTTCGTTGGAACGGAGGTCGATCGGCGTGCCCTCGAAGACGATGCGGCCGTGGCCCATCA
>CAYTFA010000142.1:0-5705 GCA_964436755.1 uncultured Rhodocyclaceae bacterium
CGGCCAGATGGTGACCACGCTGATGATCTCGATCCCCGTCGGCCTGATGATGATCGGCCTGGTGGGTACGCTCTACAAGAGCTCGATCGCCTTCACCACGCCAATGCTGTATGCGCTCGGGGTCGTCTTCCTGTTCCTGATCGGCGGCCTCACCGGCGTTCCGCTGGCGGTCACTTCCTTGACCCTTGCCGTGTCCGACACCTACTACGTGGTCGGTCACTTCCACTACGTGATGGCCGTCGCCGGCACGTTTGCGATCTTCGCCGGCATCTACCACTGGTTCCCGAAATTCAGCGGCCGCATGTACAACGAGTTCTGGGGCAAGGTCGGTTTCTGGCTGACCTTCGCCGGCAGCAACGTGGTGTTCTGGACGATGATGGACATCGGGGTCAAGGGGATGCCGCGCCGTTACTACGACTACGCCCACTTCCCGCAGTTCGAGTCGGCGCATCAGTTGATGACGGCCGGGGCCGCAGTGCTCGGACTCGGTTTCCTGATCGCCGTGATCAACTGGATCGTTGGCGCCGCCAAGGGGCCCGCGGCAGGCAACAACCCCTGGGGCTCGCCATCGCTGGAATGGACCACCGTGTCGCCGCCGCCGCACGGCAACTGGCCGTCGCCCCCCTCGGTATCGGAGGATTGGCATCCCTACGACTACACGAAGGTCTGAGCAAGGCCTTACTGTCGCGAGGCGTCCCGCAACCCGGGGCGCCTCTTTTCTTTGCAGCGCATGAAGGCCAGTTCCGCCAGGATCCTGCTGTTGGCCGGCGCCGTGCTGGCGCTGGCGGGCGCCGCGCTGGTGTGGCAGGGCCTGCAGGGCCGGCAGCCGGCGCAGGAACCTTCCGGCCCGCCGGCAGCCGATACGCGTCAATCGCTGCCGGTGTTCGCCTTGCACGGCCCGCGTGGTGCCTTCGGCAATGCCGATCTCGCCGGCCACTGGACCTTCCTGTTCTTCGGCTACACGCGTTGCCCGGATGTGTGCCCCACGACCCTCTCGTTGATGACCGAGGCGAAGGGACTGCTTGCCGGCGCTTCGGCGCCCGTTCCCCAGGTGGTGTTCGTTTCGGTCGATCCGCGCCGTGATACCGATCCCTTGCTGGCCGAGTACCTGGCTGCTTTCGACCCATCCTTTATCGGGGTCAGCGGCGACGATGCGTCGCTGGCGCCGCTGACTGTGGCACTCGGCGTCCGCTACCAGCGTCTCGACGCCAGTGACGTCCGGAATTACACCGTCGACCACAGCGCGGCGATCTATCTGCTCGACCCGCAGGGGAGGGTGGCGGCCGTGTTTCCGCCGCCGCAGACGGCGGGCATACTGGCCGCAACGTTGCGCCGGTTGGCGCAGCCTTGATCCGAAAGGCCGGCGTGAGCCGCGTGATAAACTCGAACCCTGAACCATCCTGCCGTCGCCGACAGTTCCTGCGTGAAGACTCCCACCCTGCTACCGCGATTCGCATCCGGCCGGCTGCGTGATTACCTGCTGCTGACCAAACCGCGCGTCGTTTCGCTGATCGTCTTCTGCGCCGTGATCGGGATGTTCCTCGCCGTGCCCGGGATGGTGCCTTGGCGTGTGCTGCTCGCAGGGACGGTAGGCATCGCCCTGGTCGCCGGTGCCGCCGCTGCGGTGAACTGCCTGATCGAGGAAAAGATCGACGCCGTCATGGCGCGCACGCGCGGCCGTCCGCTGCCGCAGGGCAAGGTCAATGCACTGGAAACGATCGCCGTCTCCGCTTTGCTCGGTGGCGGTGGGCTGGCGCTGCTCTACGTCGTGGTCAATCCATTCACCATGTGGCTGACGCTGGCAACCTTCGTTGGCTACGCGATCATCTACACGGTCTTCCTCAAGCCCAATACTTCGCAGAACATCGTCATCGGCGGCGCCTCCGGCGCGATGCCGCCGGTGTTGGGCTGGGCGGCCGCTACCGGGGAGGCGCCCGGTCCGGCCTGGCTGCTGTTCCTGATCATCTTCGTGTGGACACCGCCGCACTTCTGGTCGCTCGCGCTCTACCGCGCCAAGGAGTATGCGGCGGCCGGCCTGCCCATGCTGCCGGTTACCCACGGCGCCGAATACACCCAGCGTTCCGTGTTCCTCTACACAGTCGGACTGACGGTGGTGACGCTGGTTCCGTTCTTCATCGGCATGTCCGGCTGGCTATACCTTGCCTGCGCCGTCGCGCTCGATACCGTGTTCCTGCGCCTGGCCTGGCAGGTCTGGCGACGCTATTCGGATGACGTGGCGCGCAAGTCCTTCCGCTGGTCAATCCTCTACCTCGCCGTGCTCTTCGCGGCGCTGCTCGTCGACCATCACCTGAGGTTCTGACGCGTCCCGAAATGAAAACGGGCAGCCCTGCGGCTGCCCGTCGGGGTGCAGCGACCGCGATCAGGCGGCCAGCAAGCGTCCCTTCATCTTCTGCAGTGCCTTCGCCTCGATCTGGCGAATGCGTTCAGCCGATACGCCATACTCGGCCGCCAGTTCATGCAGCGTCGCGGCCTCCTCGCCATCGTCAACCAGCCAGCGGCGGCGCACGATGTCGCGGCTACGCTCGTCCAGGCTGGCCAGCGCCTGACCCAGCCCTTCGTCCTGCAGTCGATCGTATTCCTTGCGCTCGAGGATGGCGGTTGGCTCGCTGTTGCGATCCGCAGCAAGGTAGGCGATCGGCGCGTAGCTATCCTCGTCGTCGTCGACCAAGGGCTCGAGCGATACGTCGGCGCCCGTCAGGCGCGTCTCCATCTCGATGACTTCTTCCGGCTTGACGCCGAGTTGCCCGGCAACCAGGCGCACCTCATCCGCCCCAAGCGCGCCATAGCCCTGCCGCTCGCCGCCATCCTGGGCCAGCGAGGCCTTGATGCTGCGCAGGTTGAAGAACAACTTGCGTTGGGCCTTGGTCGTGGCGACCTTGACCAGGCGCCAGTTCTTCAGAATGTATTCGTGGATCTCCGCCTTGATCCAGTGCATGGCGAACGAAACCAGACGCACGCCGCGCTCCGGATCGTACCGCTTCACGGCCTTCATCAAGCCGATGTTGCCTTCCTGGATGAGGTCGGCATGGGGCAGGCCGTAACCCAAGTACCCGCGCGCGATGGCGATCACCAGCCGCAGGTGGGACGTGACCAGTTGCCGGGCAGCCTCCAGATCGCCATCCTGACGGAAGCGACGCGCCAGACTCTGCTCTTCCGCCTCGGTAAGCATCGGCACGCGGTTCGCCGCGGAAATGTACGCTTCAATGCTTCCGCTGGCCGAAACCATCGGGAACTGATCTATCGCTAGGGATGCGTTCATTGCCAACCTCCTTGATCGAAATATTAGCACTCATTGACTTAGAGTGCTAATGGTAGGCAAAGTTCCCGATAGAAATTGTCGGGAATTCGCAACTCCTTGGATTTTCAGGGATGCTGCTCGTGGCAGCCCCTGCCGGGCTTCAGGGCTTGGGTGCCGACCCAGGCGGACGCTTGGACTTCTTGAAGAAACGCTTGCCCGGCTTGGCGCCGGCATTATCCGGACGGCGGCCCTGCTGCTGCCGGCCCTGGCCTTGCCCGCCCTGCGGACGACGTCCGGCATCCTGCTGGGATCCCGGCTGGATCCTGTTGCCGGGCGCGAGGCAAATCTCGAGTTCGATGATCTCGTCCCAGATGGCGTCGGTGCGCTGGTGGTCGGGGATTGCCAGCAACTCGCGCAGGCGTCGACGCTGGTCCTGCTGCGGCGGTTCCGCGCGCTGCGGTTCGACCGCCGGCATCTCGGCGGCATCCGTCGCCGCAGGCTCGATCGGTGGTTCTTCGTTCATCCTTGCATTATCGCCTGAATCCGGATTTCCGTTGCAGCGCCGCTCCGGTTGCGACGGCAGTTGTTGGTTTTTGGCTGCGCGGATCAGGTCTCGCGCAGTTGCTGCCTCAGTGACGTAGCGGCGCCCAGCCAGCCGAGCGCGGCGGCGAATACGACGAGGATGACGGCGTCGCGCAGCGCTAGCGGTTCCACGATCAGGGCGAAATCGTACAGGCGGCCGACGTCGGCCAGTGGCGTGCGCAGGCCGAATGCTGCCATGGCGGCAATGGACCACGCTACCATGCCTCCGCCCAGGCCGAGCAGCGTACCGAAATAGAGAAATGGGCGGCGAACGAAGGCATCGGTGGCACCGAGCAGCCGGCTGACCTCGATTTCGGCACGGTGGGCGAGGACCTGCATACGGATCAGGCTGAAGCTGATGGCGACGAGGCCGGCGCCGATCAATCCGCCCAGCAGCAGCAGCAGCGTGCGTCCGAGCTTGAGCAGGGCGTCGAGGCGGCGTACCCAGGCCGAATCGAGCTGCACGTGCTCCACCTTCGGCCAGCGACGAAACTCGGCGGCCAAGCGCTCCATGGCCTCTGCCCGGTCGTCGTCTGTCGTCACGACGAAGGCATCCGGGAACGGATTGCCTGGCAGGGCATCGATGACATCGCGCATGCCGGGGTTCGACTTGAGGCGGGCAAGGGTTTCTTCGCGCGGAATGAACTGAGCGTGTTTCACCCCGCCGAATCGCTTCAGTCGCGACTCGACCTCGGTAGCGGCGCTGCGCTCGGCGTCCGCGGCGAGGAACACCGAAATCTGCGGCTGGGGGGCGACCCCTCCGCCCAACTGGCCTGCCGCGGCGAGCAGCATTTGTCCGGTGGCGGGCAGCGCCAGTACGACGCCGATGGCCAGCAGCGAGAGCAGGCTGTTCAACGGCGCCGTGGCGAACCTGCGCCAGGCCAGGCGGGCGGCGTCACGATGCTGTGAGAGCCATGCCCTCACGACGCGAGCCTTCCGTGATCGAGCTGCAGACGCCGCGCTGCAGGAAACAACCCGGCGGCGTAGGTGGCGATCACCACGGTGACCCCCACCTGGTGGAACTCGTGGAAGATGCGCGCGACGTCGCGTGCCGCTTCCTCGTCAAGGTGAGCCGTCGGTTCGTCCGCAAGCAGCAGGCGAGGCCGGTTCGCGACGGCACGTGCGATGGCCAGTCGCTGCTGCTCGCCGCCCGACAGGGCAATGGGCATCGCCTTTTCGCGGGCACCAAGGCCCACCTTGTCGAGTGCGGCGCGTACCCGCTGGGCCGCATCGCGCGGAGGAAATCCCGCGATTGCCAGCGGCAGCATCACGTTGTCGAACACACTGCGATCGAAAAGCAGCTTCTGGTCCTGGAAAACGAAGCCGATACGACGGCGCAGATAAGGCAGCGCGCCCTGGGGGAGGGCGCCGATATTCTGTCCGCCGACGAGGACTGCGCCCGAGCTCGGGCGTTCGACGGCCGCGATCAGCTTCAGCAGGGTCGATTTGCCGGCGCCGGAATGGCCGCCGATCAACGCCATCTCCTGTTCGCCGATCTCGAAACTGAGGTCCGCGAGGGCGTCGACGCCGGGTGGATAACGCTTGCCAACCTGGTCGAAGCGAATCACTCGGCCAGTCCCAGCAGCGCCTCCACGAACTCGTCCGCGCGGAAGGCCTGCAGATCGTCGATGCCTTCGCCGACACCTATGAAGCGCACCGGCTTCGGACATTGGCGCGCGATCGCCGCAAGCACGCCACCCTTGGCCGTGCCGTCGAGCTTGGTGACGACCAGGCCGGTCACGCCGAGCGCTTTGTCGAACGCCTTGACCTGCTGTACCGCGTTTTGCCCGATGTTGGCATCGAGCACCAGCAGGACCTCGTGGGGGCCCGTGGGCTCGGCCTTCTGGATGACGCGGCGAACCTG
>CAYTFA010000143.1:0-5653 GCA_964436755.1 uncultured Rhodocyclaceae bacterium
TCTTCTTCTCGCGCCGCGCCTGGTGCCGCTATGCCTGCCCGATCGGCCTCACCTACGGCGTGGTTGGCATCTTCTCCCCGGTACGCGTCAAGTACACCCTGGAGAACTGCTTCCATGAGGGAGATTGCCGCAAGGTCTGCCTCGTGCCGCACGTGCTCGATACCGTGATCAAGGGACGGGCGGTCGATACCGAGGTCCCGCTCGGGCCCGACTGCACGCGCTGCGGCCTGTGCGTGGATACCTGCCCCACGGGCTCGCTCAAGTTCGACATCAAGGGGCTCTCGAAGCTCCTGTGAACCGCTAGACTGCACAGCCATGATCCGCCTTTCCCACGTCGCCAAAAGCTTCCGCAAGGTTCGCGTACTCGATGACATCAACCTCGAGATCGGCCTGGCCGAGCGCGTCGCCCTGATCGGCTCCAACGGCGCCGGCAAGACCACCTTGATCCGCTGCCTGCTCGGCGAATACACCTTCGACGGCGAGGTGAACATTGCCGGCAGCGACCCGCGCCGCGATCGCACCGGCGTGCTCGGCAGCATCGGCTTCGTGCCCCAGCTGCCTCCACCGCTGAAGATGCCGGTAGGCCAGCTCATCGAGTTTTCCGCTGCGCTGTGCGGCACCGATCCGGCGAAGATCCACGCCCTGGCGCGCCGACTCGGCCTCGATGTGGATCCGATCCTGGCGCGGCCCTTCGTCAAGCTCTCGGGCGGCATGAAGCAGAAGATCCTGATCGCGATTGCCCTTGGCCGCGAGGCGAAGGTGCTGGTGATGGACGAGCCTGCGGCCAACCTCGATCCCGAGGCGCGCAAGATCTTCTTCGAACTGCTGGCCGAGCGCGAGAAGGACACGACGATGCTGATCTCCAGCCATCGCCTGAACGAGGTTTCCGCCCTGGTCAATCGCGTCGTCGAACTCGACATGGGCAAGGTCGTGCTCGATGACCGCGTTGCCGACGACGTTTCGCTGTCCGGGCGCTTCATCTGCCATATTTCGATCAAGCGCACGGAGCCGGCGTTTGCCAAGGCGATGCAGGCCTGGAATTTCCGCGATCTCGACGGCGGGCTCGAATGGGAAGGGGAAGTACCCGGGCCGGATCGCCTGCGCTTCATCGGCATGACCTCACGCTATGTCGCACTGATCAGCGATTTCACGCTTGAGGAAGCGGAAGCCGACGCCGGCGCCGCGGTGAATTGATGGACCGGCGCCGCTTTGTCGCCGGCATCGGTCTGACGCCCCTGGCCGCTGCGCTGGCGTCGTGCGGGCGCGGCGGGTCATGGCCGGAAGGCATGGCCGAGATCAAGTGGGACCGGGACACCTGTGTCCGCTGCAGCATGGTGATTTCCGACCGCCGCTTTGCCGCCGAGATGCGCGGCGGGGAGAAGGGTACGGTCTTCAAGTTCGACGACATCGGCTGCGCCGTGTTCTGGATGCGCGACAAGGCGAAGGACAACCCATGGATGACTGAGCCGGCGACGCAGATCTGGGTGGCAGACGCCACCGGCAATGGCGAGCGCTGGCTCGACGCACGCAAGGCGTTCTATGTCGGTGGTCGTACATCGCCGATGGGTTACAACCAGGCGGCCTTCTCCTATGCGGATGCCGGCGCTCTGGGCTTCGAGGACATGCGCCAGCACCTGCTGGCCAGGGCAACACAGGGATCGACGAAATGAAGCAGCTTTGGCTCACCGCAAAACTCGACATTGTCGAGTCCCTGCGCGCGCGATGGTTCCAGGCCTACACGCTGGTCTTCGGCGGTATTGTCGCGCTGCTCTTTCTGTTCGGCCTCACCGAGTCGCGCGTGCTCGGCTTCATCGGCCTCTCGCGCCTGCTGGTCACCTACATCCAGCTCACCATGGCGATCCTGCCCATCTTCGTCCTCATCACCACCGTGCGTTCCGTGGCGGGCGATCGCGAAGCGGGCGTGTATGAATACCTGCTGTCGCTGCCCGTATCGCTGGCCGCCTGGTTCTGGGGCAAGATCCTCGGCCGCTACCTGGTGATCTTCCTTCCCGTATTCGGCGCCATGGTGCTCGCCGTGCTGATCGCCCTTGTGCGCGGAATCGACGTGCCCTGGGGCATGTTCGGCTATTACACCGCGCTGCTGGCGGTGATGGCCGCGTGCTTCCTTGGCCTCGGCATGCTGATATCGGCCATCGCACGCAGTACCGACATGGCGCAGGGTGCCGCCTTCATCGTCTGGCTGACGCTCCTGCTGTTCCTCGACCTGATCCTGCTCGGCGTCATGATCCAGGGGAAAGTCGCGCCCGAGGTGGCGGTGACGATGGCGCTGGCCAATCCGTTGCAGGTGTTCCGAACCGCGGCCCTGGCGTTGTTCGATCCGCAGCTCATCGTGCTCGGTCCGTCGGCGTACGTCATCCTCGACCTCTTTGGCGTTACCGGCTACAAGCTGTTTGCGCTGGTCTATCCCACTCTGGTCGGGCTCGTGGCCGCATTCGCCGGCTACCAGATCTTCCGCCGGGGCGACCTGCCGTGATGTCGCGCGGGCCGGCGTCGGCGCTACGGCGCCTGCTTCTTGGCGCGCTGCTGGCGGCGGCGGGTGCGGCGCACGCGGCGAATGCCGACGCGTTGTTTGCCGCGACGCTGGCAGGTACCGACGACAAGCCCGTCGCGCTCGAAAGCCTGCGCGGCAAGCCGCTGATCGTGAATTTCTGGGCGCGCTGGTGTGCGCCCTGCCGGGTCGAGATTCCCGAACTCGCACGCATCCAGGACAAGTACCGCAAGCGCGGGCTGACGGTGGTCGGCATTGGCCTCGAAGACAGGGCCGAGTCGGTGCGCGATTTTGCCAAGGCCTATGACATGAACTACACGTTGCTGCTTGCCAAAGAGCGCGGCATCGAACTGATGCAGGCGCTTGGCAACTCGCGCGCCGGCCTTCCCTTCACGGTGGTCGTCGGCCGCAAGGGTGAAATCGTGGCGAGCAAGCTCGGTGCCATGAACCAGACGGAACTCGAGGCCGCCGCGGCTGCCGTATTGAAGAACTGACGAGGAGGGTTGCCCGCAATGCCGAAGCCCATGGAACCGACGCTGGAAGCGCTGCCCAATCCGTTTCTGCGCTACTTTGCGGCGACGCGGCCCGCCTTCCTTTCCGTCACCTTCGTTGGGTGCCTGCTCGGCCTGGCCAGCGCGGCCGCCAGCGGCGTATCCGTCGTGCCGGCACTCGCCACGCTGACGCTGTTCTTCGCCCTTGTCGCTCATGCCGGCGCCAACGTCATCAACGATTACTACGACTCTTTGTCCGGCTGCGACGGCGCCAACACCGAGCGCGTCTTTCCCTTTACCGGCGGCAGCCGCTTCATCCAGAACGGTGTGCTGACGGTGCGGGCCACCGGCGCCTTCGGTTACGCGCTGCTCGCCGCCGTGGTTCCCGCCGGCCTGTACCTGACGGCGGTGAGCGACGGCGGACTGATCTGGATCGGGCTGGCCGGCCTCGTCGTCGGCTGGGCCTATTCGGCGCCGCCGCTCAAGCTGCAGAGCCGCGGCCTGGGCGAGTTCGCCATCACCGCCGGCTGGCTGCTGATCGTCGTCGGCAGCGACTTCGTGCAGCGCCGCGGCTTTTCCTTCGCGCCGATCGCCGCCGGGCTTGGCTTCGCCCTGCTCGTCGCGAACGTGCTGTACATCAACCAGTTTCCCGACGTGAAGGCGGATGCCGCCGCCGGCAAGCGTACCGTAGTGGTTCGGCTCGGCGCGGCGCGGGCGCGCTGGGGCTACGTGCTGATCGCCGCACTGGCCTACGCATGGCTGCCGGCGATGGTCGCGCTCGGGCGCCTGCCGGCGGCCGCGCTCGTTGCGCTGCTGCCGGCACTGGCCAGCGTCGCCGCGGTACGGTCACTGTGGGCCAACGCCGGGCGGCCGGCGTTCCTGGCGCCTGCGCTCAAGCTCACCATTGCGTCGGCCAGCCTGCATGGCCTGCTGCTGGCGATCGCCCTCGTCGCGCCATGGAGCCGTTTCGCCTGATCCCTCGCGCGGCGGCCTGCCTGCGCCGCGCCGTACTTGGTCTCGGCCTGCTCGCGCTGCCGGCAGCGGCCGCGACACCGTTGCAGCCGCTGCTCGATGCCACGCCGGCTGGTTCGACGCTGCGACTGGCTCCCGGTACCTATGCGGGCCCGGTGGTCATCCGCCAGCCGCTCGTGCTGGAGGGGGGCGGCAAGGCGTCGATCGTAGGCAATGGCAAGGGCACGGTGCTTTCCGTGGCGGCCAGCGGCGTCACGCTGCGCGGGCTTCGTGTCAGTGGCAGCGGCGAGTCGCACGACGGAGTCGATGCGGGCATCCTGCTCGAAGGCGACGATCATCGCGTCGAGGACAACGATATCGATGACGTGCTGTTCGGCATCGACCTCAAGCAGGTCAACCGCTCACGCATCGCCGGCAACCGCGTAACAGGCAAGGCGCTCGAACTAGGGATGCGCGGGGACGCGGTGCGTCTCTGGTACAGCCAGGGTAACCTGATCGAGGGCAACCGCTTCCACCGCGCGCGTGACCTTACGTTTGCCAATTCGGCGGACAACCGCGTCATCGGCAACAGCTTTCTCGACGGGCGCTACGGCATGCACGTGATCTTTTCGCCGCGCCTGCTGATCGAGCGCAACCGGCTGGAGAACACCGGTACCGGAATCATCGTGCTTTACTCGCCTGACCTCGTCGTGCGCGGCAACCATGTTGCCCATGCCCTGACGGGGGGAGGCGGCGGCATCGTCTTCAAGGAAAGCAACGATGCTCTGGTCGAGGGCAATGAGGTGCTCCACTGCGCGGTCGGCCTGCGCGTCGACGCGCCGCCGGCGTTCGTCGGCAGGCTGACGGTACGCAACAACCGCTTCGCCCACAACATCATCGGCCTGTTCTTCTACGGCGAGGAAGGCGGCCACCAGTTCTTCGACAACCGCTTCGAGGCCAACCTGACCACCGTCGGCATCAGCGCGCCCGGGGCAGGCGCCGCCAACGTCTGGCTCGGCAACTACTGGGACGACTACCAGGGCTTCGATCGCGATGGCGACGGCTTTGGCGATACGCCGCACGAAATCCATCTGTACTCGGACCGCATCTGGATGGAGACGCCGATGGCAACCTTCTTCCGCAACTCGCCGGCCCTCGAGTTGCTGGACTTCCTCGAGCGGTTGGCGCCGTTTGCCACGCCCACGGTCGTGCTGCGCGATCCGCGGCCGCGCATGCGCTAGCGGCGCCCGGGATGGTAGGCTAGCGTATGTTCCGCATCTCCCAATTCATGCAGGAAATTGCCGTTCCGACTCCGCTCGGCCCGATGCGTCGGCCGCCCGGGCCGGTGGTGATCTGGAACCTGGTGCGCCGCTGCAACCTGACCTGCAAGCACTGCTACTCGATCTCCGCCGACAAGGACTTTCCGGGCGAGTTGTCTACGTCCGAGGTGTTTGCCGTCATGGACCAGCTCAAGGCCTTCCGCGTGCCGGCGCTGATCCTCTCCGGCGGGGAACCGCTGCTGCGCCCGGATATCTTCGATATTTCGGCGCGCGCCAAGGCGCTGGGCTTCTTCACCGCGCTTTCCAGCAACGGCACGTTGATCGACGAGGCGATGTGCGGACGCATCCGCACCATCGGCTACGACTATGTCGGCGTCAGCCTCGACGGCCTCGGTGCCACCCATGACAAGTTCCGCCGCATG
>CAYTFA010000144.1:0-5635 GCA_964436755.1 uncultured Rhodocyclaceae bacterium
AGCTGCTCGGCGACGATCTTCTTGACGCGTTGTTCGATGTTTTCCATTTGTGTCTCCTTCCCTGATTCCGGGTGGTGAATAAAGCCTTGGTATTTTAGCAGCCCGACTCCGTTGCCGGAGTCAGGCCATGTACATCCCGCCGTTGACGTTGATCGTGCTGCCGGTTATGTAGCCGGCCTGCGCTGAAGCCAGGAACGCGACCGTCGCCGCGATTTCCTCGGGCTGCCCCAGGCGCGCCAGCGGAATCCTCGCCAGGAGGGCCTCGCGCTGTGCGTCGGGCAGGGCACGGGTCATGTCGGTGTCGATGAAACCGGGGGCGACGCAATTGACCGTGATGTTGCGGCTGCCCAGTTCCTGGGCCAGGGCGCGGCTCATGCCGGCGACGCCGGCCTTGGCCGCGGCATAGTTGGCCTGGCCGGGATTGCCCGCCTCGCCAACCACCGAGGTGATGTTGACGATGCGGCCGAAGCGCGCCTTCATCATGCCGCGCATCACCAGCTTCGAAAGACGGAATACCGCCTTGAGGTTGGTGTCGATCACGGCATCCCACTCCTCGTCCTTCATGCGCATGGCCAGGGTGTCACGCGTGATGCCGGCATTATTGACCAGCACCGTGACCGCGCCGTAGCGCTTTTCGATCGCCGCGACGAGGGCCTCGCACGCCGCCGCATCGGTGACGTTCGCCGCCGTGCCCCAGCCGGCAACGCCCGCCTCGTCGAATGCCTTCTGGATCTCGGCGGCGCCGGCCTCGGTCGTTGCCGTGCCGACCACTGCCGCACCGCGGGCGCCGAGTTCCAGGGCAATCGCCCGTCCCAGTCCGCGCGAGGCGCCGGTCACCAGCGCCACCTGCCCCTTCAGTTCCGCCATCGTCAGGCCCCCTTGATCGTCGCCAGCGCGGCGTCGACCGCCGCAAGATCGTTCATCGGCGCTCCGGCGAGGCTTTCCACGCAGCGCTTGACCAGGCCCGCCAGCACCTTGCCCGGACCGCACTCGAAGACATGGGTGACGCCCGCGGCATGCATCGCCTGCATCGTTTCCACCCAGCGCACCGGCGCGGCGGCCTGGCGCACCAGCGCATCGCGGATCGCTTCCGGATCGCTGAGCTGGGCCACATCGACGTTGTTCACCACCGGAATCTTCGGCGCCGCGAGCGGGACGCCGGCCAGATGGGCGCGCAGCGCCTCCGCCGCCGGTTGCATCAGCGCGCAGTGGAACGGCGCCGAGACGGGCAGCATCAGCGCGCGCTTGGCGCCGCGCACCTTGACGGCCTCGGCGGCACGTTCGACCGCCGCCTTATGTCCGGCGATCACCGTCTGCTTCGGTTCGTTGAAATTGACTGCCTGCACCACCTCGCCCTGCGCCGCCTCGGCACAGGCCGCCACCACGCCCTCGGCGTCGAGGCCCATGACCGCCGCCATGCCGCCCGTGCCGGCCGGCACCGCCGCCTGCATGGCCTTGGCGCGCTGCTCGACCAGAGGTACTGCATGCTTCAATTCGATGACGCCGGCCGCCACCAGTGCCGCGTATTCGCCCAGACTGTGACCGGCCACCATGGCCGGCGCCGGGCCGCCCTTTTCCTGCCAGAGGCGATAGACCGCGACGTCGGCCGTCAGCATCAGCGGCTGGGTATTGACCGTCAGGCTCAGGTCCTCGGCAGGACCGTCGGCAACGAGGGCCCAGAGATCGCGGCCGAGCGCGGCCGACGCTTCGTCGAACGTCCGGCGCACCACCGGCGCATCGCCGTAGGCCGCCATCATGCCCAGGGACTGCGAGCCCTGGCCGGGGAATACCAGCGCGAATTTCATGTCGTTTGGTCCTGCCCTCAGAATTTCAGGAGCGTGGCGCCCCAGGTAAACCCGCCACCGACGCCTTCCAGCAGCAGGTTCTGCCCGCGCCGGATGCGCCCGTCACGCACCGCCGCATCCAGCGCCAGCGGAATCGACGCCGCGGAGGTGTTGCCGTGCTCGCCGACGGTGACCACGCATTTTTCCGCCGGAATGTGAAGCTTTTTCGCGGTGGCCTGCATGATGCGCACGTTGGCCTGGTGCGGGATCAGCCAGTCGACCCGCGCCGCGTCGAGTCCGGCGCTGGCGAGCACCTCCTCCGCCACGTCGGCGAGCACCCTGACGGCAAACTTGAACACCGCCTGCCCGTCCATGCGCAGGAAGGGGTCGCCGATGACACCCCCGCCGCTGACGTGGCCGGGCACGGCCAGGATGCCATGGTGGCGCCCGTCGGCATGCAACGCGCTGGCGAGGATGCCCGGTTCGTTCGCGGCTTCGACGACGACGGCACCGGCACCGTCGCCGAACAGCACGCAGGTGCCACGATCCTTCCAGTCGAGGATGCGCGAAAACACTTCGGTGCCGACCACCAGCGCGCACTTGTGGGAGCCGGAGCGGATGAATTTCTCGGCGACGTTGAGGGCATAGACGAAGCCGGAACAAACGGCCTGCACGTCGAAGGCAGGGGCGCCATTGGTGATGCCCAGCTTGGCCTGCAGCAGCGCCGCAGTGCTGGGAAAGACGAAATCCGGGGTCGACGTCGCCACTACGAGGAGGTCGACCTCCGCCGCGTCGCGCCCGGCGGCTGCCAGTGCGCGGCGGCAGGCTTCCAGCGCCAGATCGCTGCTGGTGACGCCCTCGGCGGCGAAATGGCGGCTGCGAATGCCCGTGCGCTCGACGATCCAGTCATCCGAGGACTCCAGGCCGCGCGCGGCGATCAGTTCCGCGTTGGAGACGGGAGCGCCAGGGAGGTAGCTGCCGGTGCCGCTGATGCGCGCGTGGATCACGTTGCGGTCCTCCTCAATCGCACAGCGTCGGCGCCGGCGAGAGCGCCGCCATGCGCGCCGCAATGGCCTCCGGCAGGCGCTGGCGTGCTTCCTCGGCCGCCTTTTCCAGTGCATGGCGGAACGAGAACGAATCGGCGGAGCCGTGGCTCTTGACGACGATGCCGCGCAGGCCGAGCAGGCTGGCGCCGTTGTAGCGGCGCGGATCGAAACGCCGGCGGAAGGAATTCAGCACCGGCAGCGCCGCCAGCGCGGTAAGCCGGGACAGCAGGCTGCGCGAAAACTCCTGCTTGAGCGCGCCACCGACCATGCGGGCGAGCCCTTCGGACGCCTTGAGCGTGACGTTGCCGACGAAGCCGTCGCAAACCACGACGTCGGCCGTGCCCTTGAAGATGTCGTCGCCTTCGACGTTGCCGACGAAATTGAGCCCGGCCTCGCGCAGCAGCTCGCCGGCGCGCTTGACCACGTCGTTGCCCTTGATCTCTTCTTCACCGATATTGAGCAGGCCGACGCGCGGCCGCTCCTTGTGTTCGAGGGCTGCAACCAGGGACGAGCCCATGATGCCGAACTGCAGCAGGTTTTCCGGCGTCGAATCGACGTTGGCGCCGAGGTCGAGCACGTAGGTGCTGCCGCGTTCGCTGGGCAGCGGGGCGCAGATCGCCGGCCGATCGATCCCGGGCAGGGTTTTCAGCACGAAGCGGGCGATGGCCATCAGCGCACCGGTGTTCCCCGCCGATACGGCGGCGCCGGCGACGCCTTCCTTGACCAGGTCGATCGCCACGCGCATCGACGAATCCTTCTTGCTGCGCAGCGCACTGGAGACGGGTTCGTCCATGCCGACCGACTCGGAGGCGTGGCGGATCGCCAGGCGTGCGCCGAACTCGCTCTGCCGCGCCCCGATGCCGCCGCGCAGTTCATCCTCGCGACCGACCAGGATGGCGGTGCAATCGGTGTCGTGGCGCAGGAAATCGAAGACGGCAGGCAGCGTCACGGTCGGCCCATGGTCGCCGCCCATGCAATCGACCGCGAGGGTGATCGCCATTGAAGTGCGCAGGTCTCTATGCGAAACCGGCCGGACGCGTCGCGCGCGTCCGGCCGGTTCCGCGAGAGCGAATTACTCGCCCTTGGTCTTGACGACCTTCTTGCCGCGATAGACGCCGGACGGCGAGACGTGGTGGCGCAGATGGACCTCGCCGGTGGTCGGCTCGACCGCCAGCGGGGGCGCGCTGAGAAAATCGTGGGCGCGATGCATGCCACGCTTGGAGGGGGACTTCTTGTTCTGCTGAACTGCCATTTTGCTACTCCTTCTCTCAATGCTTCTTCAACGACGCCAGCGCCGCGAACGGCGACGGTTCCTGCACGTCGGCGGCGACGGCCGGCGGCTCGCATTTCGCGTGCCGCGGCGCAATCGGCAGCGCCAGCAGCACCTCATCCTCCACCAGCGCCAGCACGTCGATCGCTCCCACTGCCGCGATGGCGTCCGCGCTGTCGTCGGCCAGGTCGTCGTCCGGCCACTCTTCGCCCGGCGCGATCAACTGCAACCGGCTGCTTGCTTCCAGCGCAAACTCCAGGGGCCCCAGACAGCGCTGGCAGTGCAGCACCAGCGGCCCGGCAATCTCCACCTGCAGCCACGACTTGCCTTCGTCGTCGCGCGATCCCTCGATGCGTACCGCCAGCGAGCCGCCCGTCGCGGCCAGCAAATCGGCCAATCGCGGCAATTCGCCCACCCCGATGCGGCGCTCGAGGATGCCGCCATTGCGGGCAAATTCGAGACCGTCGAGCACGGTACCGGCGATCGCTTCCGACATCGACGGATGACCACGCGACATAAACGGTGAATGGTATCATGCCCGGCCCCATTTTTTCAAGCCAAAACAATGGCGCGCACCCTCGTCCTCGCCTCCACCTCGCCCTACCGCCGCGAGCTCCTGGCGCGCCTTATGCTCCCCTTCGAGGTCGCCGCGCCAGACGCCGACGAGACCCCGTTGCCCGGTGAGGCGCCCACCGCGACGGCCCTGCGCCTTTCCGAGGCCAAGGCACGCGCCGTCGCCCTGCGCTACCCGGATGCGCTCGTGATCGGCTCGGACCAGGTCGCAGCACTGGAAACCGAGCGCTTCGGCAAGCCGGGCACGCGCGAAGCCGCCATCGCCCAGTTGCGCCGAATGCGCGGCCGCGAGGTGGTGTTCCACACCGGCCTGTGCCTGCTCGACGGCCCCAGTGGGCGCACCCACCTGCGCTGCGTGGACACCCACGTCGGCTTTCGCGACCTTTCGGAAGCCGAAATCGCCGCCTACCTCGACAAGGAGGACGCGCTCAATTGCGCCGGCAGCGCCCGTTCCGAGGGACTCGGCATTTCGCTGCTGGCCTACCTGCGCGGCGACGACCCGAATGCCCTGGTCGGCCTGCCCCTGATCGCCCTCTGCGAAATGCTGCGCGCCGAGGGGCTGCCGCTGCCGTGACCGGCACCCTCTGGCTGTTGCCGGTCGCCCTCGGCGACACGGCCTGGCAGCGCAGCCTGCCGCCCGAAACGCGCGAAACGGCCTGCGGCATCGGCCGCTTCGTGGTCGAGAACGCCAAGACGGCGCGCGCCGAATTGAAGCGCATCGGCCATCCGCGGCCCGTGCGCGAACTCGCCATCGAAACCATCCCGGCCGCGCCGACGGCGGCCGACATCGAGCGCCTGTTGGCACCCGCGCTGGCCGGCGAGGACATCGGGGTGATGTCGGAAGCGGGCTGCCCGGGCGTCGCCGATCCCGGCGCCCTGCTTGTGCGGCGCGCCCACGAACTCGGCATCCCCGTGCGCCCGCTGGTCGGCCCCTCCTCGCTGCTGCTGGCGCTGATGGCCTC
>CAYTFA010000145.1:0-5632 GCA_964436755.1 uncultured Rhodocyclaceae bacterium
AATGAAGGTGCCGGGGTTTCCGCGCCGCTGCTGGCGCTCGCCGGGCTGCGCGTGACGATCCCTGTCGCTGCGGAGGTCGAGTCGCTCAATGTGGCTGCGGCGACTGCAATCTGCCTTTTCGAGGCGCGCCGCCAGCGCATGCGCCAGCCTTGACCGAAGCCGGTCCGTAGGGGCCGACCAAAAAAACAGGCCCGCATGTGCGGGCCTGTCCGTTCCGGCGCAGAGGCGCCGGATTACTTCTTCTTGGCAGCCTTCTTGCCGGCAACCGCGGCCTTGAAGGAGGCACCGGCGGTGAAGCGCGGCACGGTCGTGGCGGCGATCTTCAGTTCCTTGCCGGTCTGCGGATTGCGGCCGACGCGCGCGGCACGCTTGGACGACTTGAAAGTACCGAAGCCGACCAGGGTAACGGTATCGCCCTTGGAGACAGCCTTGACGATGGCGGCCATGGCGGAGGACAGCGCCTTCTCGGCGGCAGCCTTGCTGATGTCGGCTTCCTTGGCGGTGATTTCGATCAGTTCAGACTTGTTCATGTATGACCTCGTGGGATGATGGTGATGAAAGTGGCGGACTGGATTCTATGCGAATGGTAAGGCTGGGTGAGGAACAATTTAACGCGCCGGCTGCTCCTTGGCGAAAATTGTAGCAACACTTTCCGGCCATGTGGCAAGCGGATTTCGCGGCGCAGTGCAAAATTTGTCCGGTACGTACCACGTCCGCGAATCCGGGATGTGCCGGGTTCGCCCCGGGGGAAGGGGCTAGAATGCCCCGCGAGGGCCGTCGCGGGCGGCAGAATTCAGTAGGGGGCAATGATGGAACTGGCCTGGTGGCACTGGATCGTGCTCGGTTTCGGCCTGTGCCTTGCCGAACTGGCGATACCGATGTTCTTCATCGTCTGGTTCGGCCTCGGGGCGCTACTCGTCGGAATCGTGCTGCTCGTCGTACCGGGACTCGGCTTCAACGGCCAGATCCTGCTCTGGACGATCGCTTCGGCGACGCTGACGCTGCTCTGGTTCAAGGTGTTCCGCGGCCTTGCCGACAAGACGCGGTCCGGGCAGGCGTCTGCCGCGCTCGGAGAAATCGGCGTTCTGGTACGCGCCGTGGAACCGTTCCAGCGCGGTGAGGTTCGCTTTCAGAAGCCGGTGATGGGAGCCGAGGTCTGGCCCTGCCTCGCCGACGAGGCGATCGCCGCCGGTGACCGGGTGCGCGTCATTGCAGTGGATGGTCAGTTGCTCAAGGTCGGCAGGTCCTGAGCCAGCTATCGGGAGAAGGCTATGGAAGGCATCGGCATCGTACTACTGGTCATACTCGTCTTTGTCGCGGTCACGATCGGCAAGGGTGTGCGCATCGTGCCCCAGGGCGAGGAGTGGATCGTCGAGCGGCTCGGCAAGTATCACGGCACGCTGCACCCGGGCCTCAACATCATCATTCCCTACCTGGACCAGGTCCGCTACAAGCTGGTCACCAAGGACATCATCCTCGACGTCCAGGAGCAGGAGGTGATCACCAAGGACAACGCGGTGATCCTCACCAACGCCATCGCCTTCATCAAGGTCACCGATCCGATCAAGGCGGTCTATGGCGTCACCGATTTCTCCGAGGCGATCCGCAACATGATCATGACCACGCTGCGCTCGATCATCGGCGAGATGAACCTGGACGAGGCCCTGTCCAACCGGGACAAGATCAAGGCGCGGCTGCGCGAAAGCATTGCCGACGAGGCCATCGACTGGGGACTCACCGTCAAGTCGGTGGAAATCCAGGACATCAAGCCGTCCGAGTCGATGCAGCGCGCCATGGAGGCGCAGGCCAGTGCCGAGCGCGAGCGCAAGGCGATGGTGACCAAGGCCGAAGGCAACAAGCAGGCCACCATCCTCAGCGCCGAGGCGCAACTCGAGGCGGCACGACTCAACGCCGAAGCGCAGGTAACCCTGGCCGAGGCCAGCGCGGAAGCCATGAAGCGCGTCTCGGCAGCGATCGGCGCCGACGATGCGGGCATGCGCTATATCCTCGGCGAGAAATACGTGAATGCCATCGGCAGCCTGGCCCGTTCCGATAACGCCAAGACCGTGGTGATTCCGGCCGACCTGCAGGAGACCCTGCGCGGCCTGCTCGGCCGCAGGGACTGACCGGCCCCGGCATGCTGTTGCTCGGGCTGGAGACCGCCACGCGGCACATCTCGGTAGCGCTGTGGCGTGATGGCGTCCTGGCCCAGCGCACCGCCGACCTGCCCAACAGCGGCTCCGAAGTGCTTCTGCCCTGGGCCGCGCACCTGCTCGCCGAGGGCGGCTTCGGCTTTGCCCAGCTCGACGGCATCGCGTTCGGCGCCGGTCCCGGCGGCTTCACCGGGGTGCGCCTCGCGTGCGGCGTGGCACAGGGGCTGGCCTGGGGGCTCGACCGCCCCGTGGTTCCCGTGTGCACCCTCGAGGCGCTTGCCCTGGCCGCCGGCGCACCGCAGGTCTGGGCCTGCCTCGATGCGCGCATGGATGAGGTGTATGCAGCTGCCTACGGCGTCGAGGGCGACGTCGTGTCCGAGCTTCTCGCGCCGACCTGTGCTCCCGCTGCGGCGGTGCCGTTGCCTCCTTTCGCCGGTGGCTGCGGCGCAGGTGACGGCTTCGCCGCCCATGGGGATGCGCTGCGTTCGCGCAAGGGTGATCTCGCTGTGGTGCGCACCGGGGTGGCCCCGGACGCGGCCGGCGTCCTGCGCCTGGCGGCGCCGATTTTCGCCGTCGGCGGCGGTGTCCCGGCCGCGCAGGCACAACCGCGCTACGTGCGCGAAAAGGTGGCGCTGACCACCGCCGAACGTCTGGCGCGCGGCGGACAACGCTGATGCCCCGTTTCGAACCGATGACCGCCGCCGACCTCGATACCGTTACCGAACTGGAGCGCGAAATCCATCCCTTCCCGTGGACGCGGGGCAATTTCGCGGATTCCCTGGCAGCCGGCTACGACGCGTGGATCATGCGCGAAGGCAGCAGCCTTGTCGGCTATGCGGTTGCCATGCTCGCCGTGGACGAGGCGCACCTGCTCAACATCAGCATCGTCGCCGACCGGCGCCGTGCCGGGCGCGGCAGCGCGCTGCTGGGCTGGACATCGGCACAGGCCAGCCGCAAGGGCGCGCGGCGCCTGCTGCTCGAGGTGCGTGGCGGCAACGACGTCGCACGCGCCTTCTACCGCCACCACGGCTTCGTGGAAATCGGTCGCCGCCGCGGCTATTATCCGGCGCATGGCGGCCGCGAAGATGCCTGCGTGATGGCGCGGGAAATTTGACCATGGACAGGGCTCGGCTGACGCGCGAGATGGGTCTCGGCCCGCTTTGGCGTTTGCGCACGGCGAGGCCTGGAGCGGTGCTCCCGCCCATGGAGGAGGTGGCCGCCACGGTTGCCGCTGCGCCGGTTGTCTCCGTTGCTCAGGTTGCCCCGGTCGCAACGGTGGCGACGGCCGGGGTCGCGCAACTCGGCTGGGAGGAGTTGGGCGCCGCCGTCGCTGCTTGCCGCCGCTGCGGCCTGTGCGAAGGGCGGCGCCAGGCCGTGCTCGGCGTCGGCGACACCAGGGCCGACTGGCTGTTCGTCGGCGAGGGGCCCGGCGCCGAAGAAGACGCGCGCGGCGAACCCTTCGTCGGACAGGCCGGCAAGCTGCTCGACAACATGCTGGCGGCGATCGGCCTGCGCCGCGGCGCCGACGTCTACATCGCCAATGCCGTGAAGTGCCGGCCCCCGGCCAACCGCACGCCGGAAGCCGAAGAGACGGCTGCCTGCTGGCCCTGGCTGGAGCGGCAGATCGAACTCATCCGCCCGCGGCTGATCGTCGCCCTCGGGCGTCCGGCGGCGCAGACGCTGCTGCAGGCCGAGGTCAAGATTGGCGCAGCGCGCGGCCGCCTGCATCGATATCGCGACATTCCCGTGGTGGTCACCTATCACCCGGCCTACCTGCTGCGCAACCTGCCGGACAAGGCGCGCGCCTGGGAAGACCTCTGCTTCATGCGGCGGACCATGGCGGGATTGAAGGCGGGCTGATGTCGTCGCCCGGCGAAGGCTCCCTGCGCGCCATCCTCTATGCGCTTGGCGCGAACTTCGGCATAGCGGCGGCCAAGTTCGCCGCCGCGTTGTGGACCGGGTCGGGCTCTATGCTGGCGGAGGCCATCCACTCCACAGCCGACTGCGGCAACCAGATCCTGCTCCTGGTGGGCATGCGCCAGGCGCGCCGCCCGCCGAGCCCGGATTTTCCGCTGGGCCACCACCGCGCCACCTATTTCTGGTCGATGATCGTGGCGCTCTTGCTGTTCTTCATGGGTGGCGCATTCTCCGTCTATGAGGGACTCGAGCGCCTGCGCCATCCGCAGCCGCTCGAAAACGGCGCACTTGCGATGGCCGTTTTGGCCGGGGCGGTGGTACTCGAGGCCTTCTCGCTTTGGGGGGCGCTGCGTGAAATCCGCCGCATCGCGCACGGGCAGTCCTTCATTGCCTGGTTCAGGGAGACGCGGCAATCCGAATTGATGGTGGTCGCCGGCGAGGACATCGCCGCACTGCTCGGCCTAGCGCTGGCATTTCTCGCGGTCGGCGCCACGGTGCTTACCGGGGAGCCGCTGTGGGATGCGTTGGGAACCCTGGGGATCGGAGTCGTCCTCATGGCGATCGCGTTCGCCGTCATGGTCGAAGTCAAGGGTCTGATCGTCGGGGAGTCGGCAGCGCCTCGCCAGCGTGCGGAGATCGAGGCCTTCGTCGCGGCGCAGGCCGAAGTGGAGCAGGTCCTGAACGTCATCACCCTGGCCTGGGGCGACCGGCTGGTGATCGCGGTCAAGGCGCGCATGCGCGACATGGATACCTGCACCGGACGCCAGATGGTCGATGCGATCAACCTGGTCGAGGAGCGCATCCAGAAGCGCTTTCCGGAGGCACGCTGGGTGTTCTTCGAGCCCGACGTCAGGTAGGCGGCCGACCAGCCTCAGTGGTGGGCGGCGTCCTCGAGGTGGGCGACGTCGTCGCGCTCCTGCTGGTTGAGCTGGTGGCGTCGACGCACCAGCCACATGGTGCCGGCCACGAACAGGCCGAATAGCACGATGATCCAGTAGATCGACAGCTCAGCCTTGAGCAGGATCGAATACACGCTGGTCATCACCAGGATCGACAGGTTTTCGTTGAAGTTCTGCACCGCGATCGAGTGGCCTGCACCCATCAGGATGTGGCCGCGATGCTGGAGCAGGGCGTTCATCGGCACCACGAAGAAGCCGGACAGCGCACCGATGAGGATGAGCAACGGCACGGCCAGCCACATGTCGCGCACGACGATCATGACGATGACGCCGACGCCCATGGCGATGCCGAGCGGGATCACGCGCACCGATTTGCGCAGCGTGATCATGCGCGCCGCAAGCACGGCACCGACAGCGACGCCGACCGCGACCACGCCCTGCAACTGGCTGGCCATCGACAGGTTGAGGTTGAGCGCCGCCTTGGCCCACTCGAGGACGATGAACTGCAGCGTGGCGCCCGCACCCCAGAACAGGGTGGTCACCGCCAGGGAAATCTGGCCCAGGCGGTCGCGCCAGAGCAGCTTCAGGCAGTGGTTGAACTCATGCACCAGATAAATCGGGTTGGCCTTCAGCGGCTTGTGGTCGACACCGGTATCCGGGATG
>CAYTFA010000146.1:0-5612 GCA_964436755.1 uncultured Rhodocyclaceae bacterium
GGTACGGCATGAAGCCGACCACGCCGATCATCTCCGGCGGCATGAACGCGCTGCGTCTGCCCGGTTTCTTCGAGAACCTCGGTCACGGCAACGTGATCAACACCGCGGGCGGCGGCTCCTACGGCCACATCGATTCCCCGGCCGCCGGCGCGAAGTCGCTGCGCCAGGCCTACGACTGCTGGAAGGCCGGCGCAGACCCGATCCAGTGGGCGAAGGAGCACAAGGAATTCGCCCGTGCCTTCGAATCCTTCCCCAAGGACGCCGACAAGCTGTTCCCCGGCTGGCGCGAGAAGATAGGCTCGCATCGCTAGGGAAAGGCAGGCCCGCACAGGGTCAGGATCCCCGCCGCGGCGGGGATTTTTCGCCGGGTAAACCCGACTTTTTCAATCAGCTATTCGGGAGGCCGCGATGTCCGCAACAAGCCAGTATCTGGTTCAGGCGCAGCCCTTCTACCAGCCACAGCGCAACGAAGTCGAACTCTACGAGGCCGCGTATGCCGCACGGCTGCCGGTGATGCTCAAGGGGCCCACGGGCTGCGGCAAGTCGCGCTTCGTCGAGTACATGGCGTGGAAACTCGGCAAGCCGCTGGTCACCGTCGCTTGCAACGAGGACATGACCGCGTCCGACCTCGTCGGCCGCTATCTGCTCGACTCGAACGGCACGCGCTGGCTGGACGGACCATTGACGACGGCGGCACGCATCGGCGCGATCTGCTACCTCGACGAGATCGTGGAGGCCCGCCAGGACACCACGGTTGTCATCCATCCGCTCACCGATCACCGCCGTACGCTGCCGCTCGACAAGAAGGGTGAGGTCGTGCGCGCCCATGCGGACTTCCAACTGGTGATTTCCTACAACCCGGGCTACCAGAGCCTGATGAAGGACCTCAAGCAATCGACCAAGCAGCGCTTCGCGGCGTTCGACTTCGACTACCCGGAAGCCGACCTCGAGGCGCGCATCGTGATGGCGGAGACGGGCGTCGACGCAGCGACGGCAGGCTCCCTCGTGAAGCTGGCCGGTGTTGCCCGCAACCTGCGCGGCCATGGACTGGACGAGGGCATCTCGACCCGGCTCGTGGTCTACGCGGCAACGCTGATGCGCGGCGGTGTGCCGGCCGCCGATGCCTGTCGCATGGGCATGGTGCGGCCGATCACCGACGACGCGGACATACGCGCAACGCTCGACCACGCGATCGAGGCGGCCTTCGGCGCGCCGGGCGCCTGAACACCGGCGCCAGCGCCGCCAGGCCATGCCCATCGGACTGCGACCCGTCGCCGACGCGCGCCGCCGCAGCTTTGCGCATCCGCAGGTTCAGGCCGCGTGGACCGCCCTCGACTGCGGTTTCGCCGAGGTCGCCGACGTCTTCGAAGACTGCGCCTACGAGGCATTGTCCCGCTTCGGCCGCGCCGAGATGGACGCCTATATCGACGCCGCCGGCCAGCTCGGCCGCCTCGGCCGTGGTGCGGAACCGATGCTGGTATTCCTCCAGGAATGGCCGGCGGTGGCCGCCGCACTGGCCGATGGACGCGGTGGCGAGGCCCTGCCGGCGGTGCTCGCGCTCGTCCGTGCCCTGCAGCGATCACCGAACGGTGGCGCCATAGCCGGCCTCCTGCAGACGCTCGGCGCCGCGGCGCGACGCCTGCCGTCGCTCGAACAGCTGAACGCCTATCTCGGCATCGCACACGATCTGGCACAACGCACCTCGACGTCGATCCACGGCCGCCATGTGACGTTCCCCAGCCCGGGCCTGCCCGCCTTCTTCCGTCGCGCGCCGCAGTTGCTGGAACAACTGTCGGTGGATGGACTGCGCCGCTGGACCGAGTACGGCATCGCCAACTTCTCGAGCCATCCCGAACGCCAGGCCGACTACTTCGACCTGGCCTCGGCAGACAGCCTTGCCATACTCCAGCGCGAGCGGCACGGCACCCTGTTCGTCGACGTGGAGCGCAAGCTGGAGCTCTACCTGCGCGGCCTCTGGCAGCATGGCGAGGTGCTGGTGCCCTATTCCACCTCGTCGCTGGTGCACGGCGACCTGCGCCAGCCGGTGCCCTACTTCGATGCCCTCGGCATGCGGATTCCCGACGTGTACGACGACCTGGCCGGCGCGTCGCCGGTATCCGGCATCGATCGCTACCGCGCCACGCTGGCCCACATGGTCGGCCACCGCCGCTGGAGCCAGCCGCAGATCGCCGACAACTGGAGCCCCTTCCAGCGCCTCGCCGTCGAGTTCTTCGAGGACTGCCGGGTCGACCTGCTGCTGATGCGCGAGTACCCCGGCCTGCGCCGTCTGTTGCTGTCCCTCCATCCCCATCCGCTGGAAGGCGCCTGCGACCCGGCAACGACCTCCTGCCTGCGCCATCGCCTGGCCATGTTCTCGCGTGCCCTGCTCGACGATGCGCACGGCTACCGGGATCCCGATCTGCTCGACTTCGCGGCGCGCTTCACGGCTCTGCTGCAGGGCGGCGAATCGAGCACCGCCGAGGTCGCTGCGCTTGCGCTGGCCTACGTTGCCAGGACGAGGCGCCAGAGCGACCAATTTGCACGAATCCACTTCGACGACACGGTAGTCGGCTACCGCGACGACAACCGGCACCTGTGGCGCTTCATCGAAGAAGGCGACGAGGAGCAGGCGTTCGACGAGCCCCGTCGCATGACGCCGGCGGAGGAGGCGCGCGGCCTGCCGCCGCGGCGCTACCCTGAGTGGGACTTCCGCTCGCAAAGCTACCGGCCCGACTGGGCCAGCGTATACGAGGCATTGCATCCGGGTGGCGATGCTGCCGACATCGACCGCATACTGGCCCGGCACGCCGCACTGGCGAAACGCCTCAAGCGCCTGCTTGAGTCGCTCAAGCCGCAGGACCGGCTGCGCGTGCGTCATCAGCACGACGGCAGCGAGCTCGACCTCGACGTTGCGCTGCGCTCACTGATCGACTATCGCTGCGGCACGACGCCGGATCCGCGCATCAACATGAGCCACGTCACCGCAAGCCGCGACATTGCGGTGATGGTGTTGCTCGACCTGTCGGAATCGCTCAACGACACGGTTGCGGGTTCGGACCAATCCGTGCTCCAGCTGAGCCAGGCGGCAGTGGCGCTGCTCGGCTGGGCCATCGACAGCCTGGGCGACTCCTGTGCGATCACCGGCTTCCATTCGAACACGCGCCACGAAGTGCGCTTCCATCACATCAAGGGCTTCTCCGAACGCTGGGATGCGTCGGTAAAAGCTCGCGTCGCCGCGCTGCAGGCGGGGTGGTCGACGCGCATGGGCGCAGCGCTGCGTCACGCCGGCCATTACCTTTCCCACCGTCGCGCCGAAAAGCGCATCCTGCTGCTGCTGACCGACGGCGCACCGGCCGATATCGACGTGGACGACGCCCAATACCTGCGTGAAGACGCACGGCGCGCCGTGGAGGAATTGTCGGCGCGCGGATTGGTGACCTACTGCCTGAGCCTCGACCCGAAGGCCGACGACTACGTCAGCGAAATCTTCGGCAAACGCTGGCAGGTACTCGATCGCGTCGAGCGCCTGCCCGAGCAGCTGCCGATGCTCTACCTCGGCCTGACGCGCTGAGGCGCCGCGGCTATTCGACGCGCTCCCACACCTGGGTGCGGAAGAAGAAGCCGACGTAGCCGCGCATCTCCAGCTTGCGGCCCTGGTCCACCACCGTCACGGTGCAGCGGTAGGTCTTGCCGTTTTCCGGGTCGAGGATGCGGCCGCCGGCCCAGGCATCGCCATCCTTCTTCAGGCCGGTCATGATGGTCATGCCCAGAATCGGCTTGTCCTTGCGTTCGTCGCTGCATTCGGTGCAGCGCTTGCCCGGATCGGCAGCGGGATCGAGAAACTTCTCCACCGTGGCCGACAGCACGCCGTCCGTTTCGACGATGCGCACCACGGACTTCGGCTTGTGCGTCGAGTCGTCGATGGTACGCCATGCGCCGACCGGGGAAAGGGGATCGCCGGCAGCGCGGGCGACACCGCAGCAAAGGGCCAGCAGCAGCAGGAAGCGCGCCATGGGAACTCCGCGAAAGGGCCGAAACGCGGCCGATTCTAGCCCGTCCGTCGGGCGGCTTCGCCGCAATAGCGGCCTTATTGACGAAATAAGAAAAAGTGAATGGTGCTTATAGATCGGAGCGATTAGAGTCGTCGCTGAAATCGGGGCCGCGCGGCAGGTGGATGCCGCCGCGGCGCGCCCATACGAACATCCCCGGGGGAACCACCATGCAGCATGGCCGCATCACGCTGACGCGCTACACCATCGAGGCGGAACACAAGCATCCGGGGGCCTCGGGCGAGTTCTCCGGCCTGCTCAACTCGCTGGCGACGGCGATCAAGATCATTTCCAACCAGGTCAACAAGGGCGCCCTCGTCGGCGCGCTGGGCAATGCCGGCGACGGCAGCACCGCGGTCAATGTGCAGGGCGAGGTGCAGAAGAAGCTCGACGTGCTGAGCAACGAGATCATGCTGCACGAGAACGAGTGGGCCGGGCACCTGGCCGGCATGGCCTCGGAGGAAATGGAGGACGTCTACCGACTCCCGGTGCACTGCAAGCGCGGCAAGTACCTGCTCGTCTTCGATCCGCTCGACGGCAGTTCCAACATCGACGTCAATCTCACCGTCGGCACGGTGTTCTCGGTGCTGCGCGCGCCCAACCCCGGCGCCGACGCGGCGCTGGACGACTTCCTGCAACCGGGCACGGAGCAGGTCTGCGCCGGCTTCGCACTGTACGGACCGTCCACCATGCTGGTGCTCACCACCGGCGACGGCGTGGACGGCTTTACGCTCGACCGCGACATCGGCGCCTTCATCCTCACCCATCCGCAGATGCGGATCCCGGCCGACGCCCACGAGTTCGCCATCAACGCCTCCAACGAGCGCTTCTGGGAACCGCCGGTCAAGCGCTACGTCGAGGAATGCCTTGCCGGCAAGACCGGTCCGCGCGGCAAGGACTTCAACATGCGCTGGGTCGCCTCCCTGGTGGCGGAGACCTTCCGCATCCTGACCCGCGGCGGCATCTTCATGTATCCGAAGGACAACAAGGATCCCGGCAAGCCCGGCCGCCTGCGCCTGATGTACGAAGCCAATCCCATCTCCTTCATCATCGAGCAGGCGGGCGGCGCCAGTTCGACCGGCCGCGAGCGCATCATGGACATCCGGCCCGGCGACCTCCACCAGCGCGTGCCCCTGATCTTCGGTTCGAAGAACGAGGTCGAGCGCGTCGCCCGCTACCACCAGGACTACGTTAACGGCAAGGATCCGGAAGGATTCAACTCACCGCTGTTCGGCACCCGCTCGCTGTTCCGTACCCAGTAAGGAATCCAAACCTCAGGAGTCACCGCCATGTCGGTCAAGCACCCCATCGTTGCCATCACCGGGTCCTCGGGCGCGGGAACCTCGACGGTCACCAAGTCCTTCGACCTGGTCTTCCGCCGCGAGAAGCTCAACGCCATCATCGTCGAAGGCGATTCCTTCCACCGCTATGACCGCAAGTCGATGAAGGTGGCGATGGAGGAAGCACGCCAGCAGGGCAACAACCACTTCAGCCATTTCGGCCCTGAGGCCAACCTGCTCGAGGAACTGGCGGAACTGTTCAAGGGCTACGGTGAAACCGGCG
>CAYTFA010000147.1:0-5606 GCA_964436755.1 uncultured Rhodocyclaceae bacterium
GGATTGCCCACGGCGAGGGCCACCGCGTGCCGCCCGTGGCCGGCGATGACGGGCGGCAGTCGGCGCTCGATCTCGGCGAAGGCCTCGTCCCAGGTGGCCGGCTCATGCACGCCGTTGCGCTTGATCAGCGGCTGGCGCAAGCGATCCGGGTCGTCGTGCAGGTCGCGCAGGGCCACCGCCTTGGGGCAGACATAGCCGGCACTGAACACGTCCGCCTCGTGGCCGCGAATGCGCAGCACCTTGCCGTCCTGCACCTGGATCTCCAGGCCGCAACAGGCTTCGCACAGGGGACAGATGCGGTAGTGGGTGGTCTCGCTCATGGGGGGTGCCTCCTATCGCTTTTTTCGCGATGCTACCCCACACCGCGCGACACCGCGCGCCGATACATGCGCACTACCCAATACCGCCAATTCCCATGTCATCCATGGGTGCATTGCAACACCGTGACTGTGGTAATTTTCCGTTTCCAACCCCATGGCGCGGCTGCTGCGCTGCGTCGTCCACCCCAGAAGACAAAGAGGAGAAAACAATGGCTGCCCTACGCAAGGTAATCACCGTATCCGCCGCACTCTTCGCCGCCGGCCTGGCGCCGGCCATCTCGCAGGCCAGCGACATGAGCTTCTTCGTCACCAGCGCCGGCCCCGGCAAGGGCGGCGACCTCGGCGGCCTGCAGGGCGCCGACAAGCACTGCCAGGACCTCGCCACCGCCGCAGGCGGCGGCGGCCGAACCTGGCGCGCCTACCTGAGCACCCAGTCGACCGGGCTCGCCGACACCACCTTCGTGAATGCGCGCGACCGCATCGGCAAGGGCCCGTGGCGCAACGCCAAGGGCATCGTGGTGGCCTGGGATGTCAATAACCTGCACTCGGCGGACAACAACCTGAACAAGGAGACCGCCCTCGACGAGCGCGGCCAGCCGATCAAGGGACGCACCGACAAGCCCAACCAGCACGACATCCTCACCGGATCGCGCCCCGACGGCACCGCGTTCCCAGGCGCATTTTTCCCGGACATGACCTGCGGCAACTGGACCAAGAGCACGCCGGAAGGCGCAGCCATGCTCGGCCACTTCGACCGCGCGGGACCAGTCGCCGCGTCGTGGGCGACCTCGTGGAACTCCGCCCACCCATCGCTGGGCTGCAGCCAGGAGAAGCTGCGCCCGACCGGAGGCGAAGGCTACTTCTATTGTTTTGCGGCGGATTGATAGCGCCTAGAGGATCCGGGGCGGCATGCCTATGCCGCCCTGACCCTGCAAAATCCCGTGGGTAATGTGACGGCCGCGCCTAAGAGCAACCAAAGTCTTGAATATACAGCGGCACCTAGAGCTGCGGTGACGAGGTAATGCGGAGAAGCCTAGTCGGCCGCGGTGTTGCTTCTAAGAACTTGAGAACACCGCAGATCAATCCAAGCAGGCTATAGCGACGACAAAAACCTTCCTAAGTCAGTATTCGCGATCGCTGACCACTCCATGGCCCTTGCGATTCTCCAGTTACTGGACTTGTCCCATCCGAGCTTCGCGTCCTTAAGTCTTTCATAAGGACCAAGGGCGGAATATTTTTCTCCTAGTACCGCTTTAACAGCTTCGTCGGAAAAGTAGTTCTCTATCGCTTTGAGTTCCGTAACTAATACCTTGAATTCGAGCCGACGGCAAACCTCTGCGAATTCCGTTCGCTCCCTCATCGCATCGCCATCTTGTTTCTCGCGCTCACTATCAACCAATACCGATATGTTCGAGCACAGTCGCTTTATTTCTGCCAGTTCCATTTCAACACCACCACGAGCAAGCGAATTGCCGCCCAGGGTAAGTACAACAACTTCGTGATCCTTCTTGCACTTGCGCAGAAGTTGTTGGACCGTCTTAATGTCCGTTGCGCCCTCAACCAGTAACACCGACTCCGAGCCCAATTCGCGATAAGTTGAGTAACCCATCTCACCTAGGAATTCAGCATAACTTGGCGTTTGCTCAAATATTCGGACTCTAGTAGCCCCATCAGCCCTTTGACAGCTGTAAATGTGATCCGCTACCGAACGGGCAAGGCCAATTGAGTGCGTCGCGAATAGCGTTGACTGACTTCCATACGAACCCAAGCTCGTCAGGAAGTCCACTTGAAGTGATGGGTGCAAGTTAAGCTCTGGCTCGTCAATAAGAATCATTGCGGGCCTCAAAACAAGTGCATTGCCAAACACAAGAACAAACTGGGCCAATCCAGCACCCACTTCAGACAACTTGTAGGGCTTGTCGTAGATGGTAAGCGCTAATGTCTTCAGCGGAATCGATGCAGCAATATCTAGTTGGCGGAAACCAAATATTGCTCGTATATCCTCGGTAACTCGGGTAATCGCTTGATTATTTGCCTTGCTCGCTCCCGTCTTCCAATCGTTCCAAGTATTGATAAACGATTCTCCAATAGCAATGTCGTAGTACGAGCTAACAGTGCCAACATTGAGAGCGTTCCGGAATGGACCAAGGTAGTAGCTGGCGGCAAAGGAGCTAACTAGAGAACGAATGCGAGCAATGCTTACTAGGCTTCCACTAGGTCCGTGAATCAATGTATTTGGATCACCTGGATGCACTCCATATGCCGCCGCCGCCTGCGGCGACCACCAGTCTCCTTCACGACTTAGCTTTGCCTTGATTCGCCAATTTTGCACGCTTTCTCGATCCGAGCTTAATTCCAACTCGACAACTTCGAGGGGATCTTCTTGGTCACAAAGGCGAATACAAATACTCAATGGCCGGAGATTGCGGTCGCAGAAAATCTCTACTTGGTCGCTAACCACCTCGACCGAAGCGGGCAAGTTGACCCCCTGTAAGTAGCTTAGTAATTGGCGTCCATTTGACAACGCAGTCCATACTCCTCGAAGCTCGCGAAACATCTTCAGCAGGGAGGACTTTCCAGAGTTGTTTGGGCCAACAAGTGCTACAAATCCGCCGCCGATTGATACGCGGCAAGGCTCACCGTCCGTGAAGCAGCGATAGTTTCTTACTACCAATTCACAGTATTCCATCTCACCCCATTCTTCTATCTAGAGTTACGCGACGATTTACCTAAGACACTTGTCTACATGCCATACCGCTTCACACCAAACACGTCCTCCCCCGGCCGCCTCGGCAGGATGATCTGCACGAAGTGCGTGGTGTTCCGCTTCAGCCAGCGCTGCGTCACGTCGCCCTCAAGATGCACCCGCACCATGCCCTGCGCGCCTGAGCCGTCTGCATCGAAGTAGCTGACATTGGCGCCTGGCGCCTCGGCATGCACCGAGAGGTAGAGCACGGGGCTCTCGCCGGCGCCGAAGCGCGCGTAGTAGCCCTCCACCAGGTCCGTGCGGTCGAAGTAGAGGTTGCGCAGCGCCTCGTTGCGGCTGTTCTTCTTCACGTCCTCCAGCACCTTGGCGTGCAGGTAGGCGTTGGCCGCGTCGTCGGTCTTCTCCGGATTTGAAAAGAACTCGATGAAGTAGTCGCCCACCGGCTTGCCGTGGTCGTCCACGGCGTAGGCGTTCATCTGCATGTACTGGTGGTAGCCCGCGGCGCTGGGGTTCTCCGGGTCGTCCCCGGCGCGCTGCGCGGTGGCTTCGGAGAGCGCCGCCCAGTCCTGCTGGATCTGCCGGTAAGCGTCGATGTCGGCGCAGCCCAGCGCGCGCAGGATCAGTTCGCCTAGAAGCTTCTTCTCTTCCTCCGTCTCGGTGATGCCGTCGTCGCTGTCGGGGTCGGCGCGCTCCGGGTCGATGATGGTGGCGTGGGTGCGCGTGGGCAGCACGGCCAGCGGCACCTCGCACTCGATGCGGCTGCCCCAGGGCTGCATCACCTTGTCCGGGTCGGTCTCGCGAAAATCCAGCGTGACGCCGCGCGCATTGAGGTTGGCGGCGCAGACGCGCACCGTGCCGTCGCTGCCGTCTTCATTCGCGATCTGCCGCAGCAGGCCCGTGTAGCCGCGCGTGCCGGTGATGACGAAGGGCAGCACGCCGTCGGCGCCGTAGTAGCGCTCGGCGTCGCCGCCGGGGGCGCGTAGCACGTCGCGCTGGGCCAGCTCCCACTGGAAGGGACTGGCGAGTTCGAGGTCGTCCAGCATCGAGGTGCCGGTGTGAAAGCCGTGGTCGAGGCCCTTGACCAGCCGGCCGAGCATGCTCTTGCCCATGGCGGCGAGCTTGGAACCGTAGTTGGCCGGCGCCAGCATCACCAGCCGCCGCACCGGGCACTCGGCCATGCGGCCGCGGTAGCGCGTGGTCAGCCAGGCGCGGGCCACCAGCCCGCCGGTGCTGTGCACGATCATGTCGAAGCGCTTGTCGAGGTCGCCGGCGGCGATGCGCTCGTCGATCACCTGCGCCATGCGCGTGGCGACGTCCTGCACGCGCACGTCGTCTTCCATCGAGATGTAATCGCCGAGCCACAGCGTCTTCGCCTGCCAGCCGCGGGCGACGAGGAAGTTAGCGAGCGGGCCGAAGGAGGCCGAGGTGTCGCTCCAGCCATGCACGATCAGGACTTGCGCCATGCCGCCCTCCCCTTTGACACCGGCATGCTAGCCGGGCGCCATGCCGGCGTCAATGCGGGTGGAATGGGCGGGCGATGAGTGGCGGGCGGTGGCGGGCCCGGGGCGGAGGAATGCGCAGCCCTGACGCAGCCACGGGCCCGGCGCCGCCCGCCGCCCGCCTAAACCCTGACGTTCATGAACTGCCAGGGATCGGCAGGGTCGATGCTCTCGGCGAACAGCTCGCCGCGGCCGGCGAGCGGGGTCCAGTCGGTGTAGGCGCCGGCCATCTCGCCGAGGTAGGGCAGCGCGACGTCGAGCACCTCGCGCCAGTCCATCTCGTCGGGATCGACGATGCCGGCGGCGGGATGGCGCATCGCCCACACCACGCCGCCCAGCACGCCGGCGGCGGTCTGCAGGCTGGTGGCGTTGTTGTGCGGGCATAGCGCCCGCGCCTGCTCGATGCCGAGGCGCGAGCCGTACCAGTAGGCGTTCCGGGCATGGCCGGCGAGCAGCACGCCCAGCTCGTCCATGCCGCGGATGATGACGCCGTCCACCAGCTCGCGCCGGGTTTCCTGCAGGTGCCAGTTCTTGCCGGCCAGCTCGTGCAGCGAGAGCACGGCGTCGTCGCAGGGGTGGTAGGCGTAATGCACGGTGGGCCGGTACACGGCGCGGCCGTCCTCCTTCACTGTCAGGTAGTCGGCGATGGAGATCGCCTCGCCGTGGGTGACGAGGAAGCCGTGGTAGGGGCCTTCCAGCGGCGTCCAGCTGCGCACGCGCGTGGCGACGCCGGGGCGCTCGAGATAGATGGCGGCGTCGCAGCCGTAGCCGTGGCGGCGCGCATCGACGGGCCAGTGGCGTTCGTGCGAGCCCCAGCCCAGCTCGGCAGGCTGGCAGCCCTCGCCGGCGAAGCCCTCGATGGACCAGGTGTTGACGAACTCGCCGGGGCGCTTGGGCAGGTCCGACACCTGCGTGTCGCGCTCGGCGACGTGGATCACCTTGACGCCCAGCCGGTGCGCGAGGCCGGCCCAGCCGGCGCGGTCGCGCGGCTCGCCGCCCGCGAGCCCGCCCGTCGCCTCCGCGACGTCGAGGAGCGCCTGCTTCACGAAGTGGGAGACGAGCCCGGGGTTCACGCCGTGG
>CAYTFA010000148.1:0-5554 GCA_964436755.1 uncultured Rhodocyclaceae bacterium
GGCCGGCGCCTGGACGGGAGTGGTCGCCGCAAGTGGCGTGGCCGGCACGGCCAGTTCGGACGAAAGCTGCAGCGGCGCTTCGGCGCGGGCAGTTGCCGTCAGTAACAGCAGCAGTGGCAGGACGCGACGAAGGAAAGGCATTCTGGGGAGACCGCGCCGGCGCGGCGCGAACGAAGGCCGCGCATCTTAGCAGACGGCGGGCACCTCGACGGCGCCTAGCCGCAACCCTTGCTCTTGACCGAGAGGTTGCGGGTCAGTCCGCCGCCGCGGCCGACGCAGGGCGAATCGGCGGCATGCTGCTTGAGCGACACCAGTTCGACGCGCTCGGTGCGGAACAATTGGCCGAACTTGTTGCGGGCGGTGGATTCGAGGCGGACCGCGGAGATCAGTCCGGGGACGATCCAGAGCCGCGATTCGACCCGGTTGCTGAACGTGGTGTTCCACCCAATGCCTTCGATGCGGAAGGTGTCGAAGGTGCCGGCGGGAACGGTGATGGTTTCGCGTCGGACGATCTGGTAGTCGTAGAAGGCATTGCTCGACACTCCGCGCTCGGTCCGGCGGAACGCGGCGGTCCATTTCCGGCCGACCTGGGTCTCGGCCGGTACGGACTGCACCGGAACGTCGAAGGTTACTCCGCCGATCTTGAGGCTGTTGCCCATCAGGTCCGAGATCGATCCGCCATCGTTGTACTCAACCCGGTCCTCGTCGTACTCCACGCGGGTGATCCGCGTCGTGAATTCGCGTTCGACGATGCCCGTGAGGATGTCGGACTGGCGCCGCGTGATGGTGTCGCCCACGCTATAGACGCGCCCCAATGGATAGCGGCCAGCCGAGTAGGGATTGGCCGACGGCTCGATGAGGAGGGGCACGGGCAGGCCGGGAGCAAGTTCGATCGCCAGGGCCTTCGCGGCAGGCTTGCCCGGAGCTGGCCTGGGTTTTTCCAGGCGCTGGCGTTCCGCTTCGGCCTGGCGCCTCTGCTCGCTTTCGGCACGCTCCTGGTCTTCGCGCTTCCGTCGCTCGGCCGCCTGCTCCTCTTCCTCGCGCCGCCGGCGATCGGCCGCCAGGCGCTGATTGTCCGAAAGCCGCCGCCGCTCGTCCTGCCGGCGCTTTTCCTCGGCCTGCCGCTCGGCCTCCGCCAGACGTGCGCGCTCCTCCTCCGCACGGCGCCGCAGAGCTTCCTCGGCAGCCCTGGCGGCACTCTCGCGTTCGGCCTGTTCCTGGCGTTCCCGCTCGACGTCGGCGAGCAGGCGGGCAAGGCGGATCTGGGCAATCTCGGCGAAGCGGCCGTTGGGGTAGGCGCGCAGGTAGGCGACCCAGTCGTCGACTTTCTTCGAGGTCTTGATGCGCGTCCACTCGGCGATGTCGGCTTCGACGAGCTTCTCCATCTCGGCCTCGCCGAGCTTCTTGGCGCCGTCCTCGAAGATGAAGACATCGCCTTCCAGCGACGTCGTTTCCCAGGGAACCTGCTCGCCGCGCGAGGCGAGCCTCACGTTGAGCCGGACGCGCTTGAGCGCATCCTCGATGCGTGCGCCGCGCACGCCGAATTCGCGCACCAGGTTCTCGGTATACAGTCCGTTCTGTCCCTCGCCGTCGGCGGCGACGTTGCCGGGCGATGTGGCATAGGCGAGCAGGCTGCCCGGTGGCGCATCGAACTGGGAGAGGCCCTTCTGCTCCGGCCGGTAGGCGCGCCCGAAGGGATTGTTGCGGCAGGCGTCGAGGATGATGACGAACGTCTTTTCGCGCACGGCCGAGAGCGGTCCGAGCAGGGCGCCGAGGTCGACGCAGCGTTCCCTGAGATGCTCCGCACGCTCGATCACCGCATCGACGGGGAGCAGGAAATTGCGCCAGTCGAGCTGTGCACCATGTCCTGCGTAGTAGAACAGCCCCAGCTTGCAGTCGGAGCGCTTCACTGCGGCGGCAAAGCGTTCGATTGCGGCGAGCATGTCGGTGCGCCCGGCGTCGACGCGCGAGTCGACGGTGAACCCGGCTTGCGTCAGCAGATTCCCGAAGGCCCGCGCATCGTTGGCGGGGTTCACCAGCGGCGCCTCGCGGTAGCGGCCGTTGCCGATCACCAGCGCCATCCGCGACGGATCGGCTTTGGCCCACGCGTGGCGGAAGGAATACAAGGCCGGTGCGGCAGCCAGTGCCTGGATGAAGCGGCGGCGGGTGGTCAAGGCTGACTCCTCATCAGAACCGGTTCCGCCACTCGCGGATGGCGGCGAATGTCTCCACGGCATCGGCCGGTGCACGACCCAGGCGCGTCGTCGCCGCGGCGCGCACGGCCGGCACATCCCAGCGCAGGAAGGGATTGGTGTCGAGTTCGGTCTGCAGGCGCAGCGGAACCGTCGGCTCGCCGGCAGCGCGCTTGCGGGCCGTGTCCTCGGCGCGGCGCTGGACGGCGACGCTGCCGGGTTCGACCGCACGCGCGAAGCGCAGGTTGTTGAGCGTGTATTCGTGGGCGCAATAGACCTGGGTCGTCGGCGGCAGCGCCGCCAGCCGCGCCAGCGACGCCTGCATCTGCGCCGGAGTGCCTTCGAACAGGCGCCCGCAGCCGGCGCCGAACAGCGTGTCGCCGCAGAACAGGGCCCCGCTGCCGAGCTTTGCGCCATAATAGGCGAGGTGGCCGCGGGTGTGCCCGGGCACGGCAAAGACCTCGAGTTGCAGGCCGAGGGCGGGCAGGTTCAGCGTCTCACCGCCGTCGAGCGGATGGTCGACGCCGGCGATGGATTCGGCACGGGGGCCGTAAACCGGTACCGGATGCTGGGCGACGGTCTCCCCGATGCCGCCGACGTGGTCGCCGTGGTGGTGGGTGGCGAGGATGGCGCAGAGCCGGTCGCCGGTTTTCGCCAGGTGCGCCAGCAGCGGGGTCGCGTCGCCCGGATCAACGGCCGCGCAGGAGTTTCCGGCGCGCAGCAGCCAGATGTAGTTGTCCTCGAACGCCGGCAGGGCCAGTACTTCGATCATCCGGGAATTCTCTCCAAACATCGCGCAATGTCAATTCAGGGATTCGAGGAGTGGCTGAAGACACCGGCCGGCCGCTACGTGCTCGATTGGGAGCAGGTGACGCACGACCAGCTGGTCGCAGACATCTTCGGCTTCAATGCGGTGCAATTGTCCCTGCCCGGCCATGATTTTTTGCGCGCCAACCGCATGCCCCTGCGCTTCCGCTGCGACGACGGCCGCTACGACGGCATTTCCGAGGTGCGGTCGGACCTGCATTATCTGCCCTTCGCCGGCAACAGCGTCGATCTCGTGGTGATGCCGCACACCCTGGAATTCGATGCCAATCCGCACCAGGTGCTGCGCGAGGTCGAGCGCGTGCTGGTACCCGAGGGGCACGTCATCGTCACCGGCTTCAATCCATTCAGCCTTTGGGGGGCGCGGCGCAAGCTCTCGCGGCGCGAGGCGCTGCCGCCCTGGCGCGGTGCCTACCTGTCGGTTCCGCGCCTCAAGGACTGGTTCTCGCTGCTCGGCTTCGAGATGCAGGCCGGCGCCTACGGTTGTTACGCGCCGGCGGTGACGCAGGAGAAGTGGCTGCGCCGCTTCCGCTTCCTCGATGCGGCTGGCGACCGCTGGTGGCCGATTGCAGGTGCCGTGTACGTCGTGCAGGCGATCAAGCGCCAGCAGGGCATGCGCCTGATCACGCCGGCCTGGCAGGACCGCAAGCTGCGCGCCAAGGCGCTGGTTTCGGCCGTGCAGAAGGTGGACCAGTGATCGAGATCTACACCGACGGTGCCTGCAGCGGCAATCCCGGTCCGGGCGGCTGGGGCGCCATACTGCGCAGCGGCGGGACGGAAAAGGAGCTCTACGGCGGCGAGCCGCTGACCACCAACAACCGCATGGAGATGACGGCCGTGATCGAGGCCCTGCGTGCCCTCAAGCGGCCGGTGGAGGCCAGGGTGCATACCGATTCGCAGTACGTGCAGAAGGGCATCAGCGAGTGGATCCACGGCTGGAAGCGGCGCGGCTGGAAGACGGCCGCCAAGGAGCCGGTGAAGAACGAGGACCTCTGGCGCGAACTGGATCGCCTTGCGGCGGCGCACAGGATCGAATGGGTGTGGGTGCGCGGGCATGCCGGCCATGCGGAAAACGAGCGCGCCGACGAGCTGGCGCGGCGCGGCGTGGAGCTTGCCCGCAACGGAGGATGAAATGCGCAGGGTGATACTGGATACCGAAACCACGGGACTCGACGTCAAGGCAGGGGATCGCGTCATCGAAGTGGGTTGCGTCGAACTGGTGGGCCGGCAGATCACGGGGCAGAGGTTCCACGCCTGGATCAACCCGGAGCGGCCCATCGATGCCGGCGCCGTCGCCGTGCATGGCCTGACCGACGAATTCCTGGCCGACAAGCCGAAGTTCGCCGAGATCGCCGACGACCTCGCCGCCTTCATACGCGGTGCCGAACTGGTCATCCACAATGCGGCCTTCGACGTCGGCTTCCTCAATCGCGAATTCGAGCTGGTCGGCCGCGAAGGCATCGAGCAGCTGTGCGGCGAGGTGGTCGACACGCTGCGCATGGCGCGTGAAATGCGGCCGGGCAAGAAGAACAACCTGAATGCCCTGTGCTCCGAATTCGGCGTCGATAATTCCGGCCGGCAACTGCACGGGGCGCTGCTCGACGCCGAGCTGCTGGCCGAAGTGTATCTGGCGATGACGCGCGGGCAGAACTCGCTCGAGATCGAGTTCGACCGGCCTGCCGTCGCCTTGACCTCGGCGGCGCGCACACGCGGGCCGCTGCGTGTGCTGGCGGCGACCGCGGAGGAACTGGCCGAGCACGAGCGCGTGCTGGATGAGGTCCGCAAGGAAGGCAAGGGCCGTTGCCTGTGGCGGGAGCTCGAAGGCGGGACCACCGCATGACGTTGCAGCTCGATCCGGAAAAGGCGCAGTCGCGCAGCCGCCTGGTCCAAGCCCTGCCCTGGCTCATTCTGGCCGCCGGCATCCTGCTTTCGCTCGGCTTGTGGTACGAGGCGCATGTCACTTCGCGCGCCAAGGCGCGTGTCGAATTCGACTTCATGCTCGACCAGGTGGCACGCAGCATCGAATCGCGCATCAAGTCGAACGTGCAGGTCCTGCGCGGGGTCGAGGGGCTGTTCAATTCCAGCGACAGCGTGACGCGCCGGGAGTTCGCCAGCTTTGTCGCCGCGCTCCACCTCGAGGAGCAGTATCCCGGCATCCAGGGCGTCGGCTATTCGCTGCTCGTGCCCGGCGAGCGCCGGGCAGAGCATGTCGCCGCGATTCGTCGCGAAGGCTTCCCCGACTACCGCATGCGCCCTTCCGGCGAGCGCGAGACCTACACGTCCATCATCTACCTCGAACCGTTCAACTGGCGCAACCAGCGCGCCTTCGGCTACGACATGTATGCCGAGCCGGTAAGGCAGAAGGCGATGGAGCGCGCGCGCAGCACCGGCCAGGCGGCACTCTCCGGCAAGGTTACCCTGGTCCAGGAAACGGACAAGGACGTGCAGGCCGGGGTGCTGCTTTACGTGCCGGTATATAGCCATGCCGGACCGGGTTCCGGGGACGATGCGCGCAAGTTCACGGGTTGGGCCTATTC
>CAYTFA010000149.1:0-5547 GCA_964436755.1 uncultured Rhodocyclaceae bacterium
ATCTCGCCGCTTTTCATCATGCCCCTGACGGTGTCGTCGACCAGGGCCCTGAATTCGGGATCGTCCCTGCGGTACAGGATGGCGATGGGTTCCACGCTGAGCACCTCGCCGACGATCGCATAGTCGTTCGGCGACTTCGCGGTGGCGATCAATCCGGCCAACAGGTTGTCGTCCATGACGAACGCCACTGCGCGGTCGGTTTCCAGCATCAGGAAGGCGTCGGCGTGGTCGCGGCCGTAGACCTCCTTGAAATCGATGCCCTTGCCCTTTTCATGGGCGCGCATCAACTGCACGCTGGTGGTACCCGTTGTCGTCGCCACCGGCTTGCCGTTGAGCTGGTCGAGGCTGCGGATGCCCGACGACTTCTTTACCGCCATGCGCACGTGGGTGACGAAAGTGGTCGGCGCGAAGGCCACCTGCCGCTGGCGCGCCTCGTTGTTGGTGGTCGAGCCGCACTCGAGGTCGACGGTGCCGTTGGCCACCAGGGGAATTCTGTTCTGCGACGTCACCGGCTGGTGCTGGACCTTGAGTCCGGGCAGCCGGAGTCGTCCCTTGACCGCCTCGGCGATGCGATGGCAGATGTCGATGTGGTAGCCGATCGGCTGCTGGCGATCGTCGAGATAGGACAGCGGGTAGGACGATTCGCGGATGCCCAGGGTCAGCACACCGGTCTCGCGCACCTTCTTCAGCGTGCCAGTCTCGGCTCCCGGCTGGCCCCAGGCGGGCAGCGCAAGGAAGGCGAGCAGCAGCAGGGCGGGCTTCATGGCGTTCTCCGTCATGCCTCGAGGGCGTGTTCCTGCTGCTGCAGCGCCCACATCTGGGCATAGGTACCGCCCGCGTCGAGCAGGGCGCGATGCGTACCGCGTTCGACGATGCGGCCGGCGTCGAGCACGAGGATCTCGTCGGCGTTCATCACCGTCGACAGGCGATGCGCGATGATCAGCGTGGTGCGGCCGATCGCGGCCTGCTCGAGTTCCGCCTGGATGGCCTTTTCGGTCTTGGAGTCGAGCGCCGAGGTGGCCTCGTCGAAGATCAGGATGGGCGGATTCTTCAGCAGCGCGCGGGCAATCGCGACGCGCTGCTTTTCACCGCCGGACAGCTTGAGGCCGCGCTCGCCGACGCGGGTTTCGTAACCCTCGGGCAGCGCCTCGATGAACTCGTGGATGTGCGCGGCGCGCGCGGCGGCGATGACTTCCTCGCGCGAGGCGAGCGGCCTGCCGTAGCGGATGTTGTAGTAGATCGTGTCGTTGAACAGCACCGTGTCCTGCGGCACGATGCCGATCGCCGCGCGCAGCGACGCCTGGCGGATCGCCCGCAGGTCGCTGCCGTTGATGCGCACGGAACCGGCCGAAACGTCATAGAAGCGGAACAGCAGGCGCGCCAGCGTCGACTTGCCGGAGCCGCTGTGGCCGACCACCGCCACCGTGCGGCCGGCGCCGATCCTGAAGCTCAGGTCGAAGAGGATCTGCCGCTCGGGTACGTAGGCAAAGGACACGTGGGCGAACTCGATTTCGCATGAATGCGCGGCGCCGTCGGCGAACAGCGGGCGGGCATCCGCGCCATCCTCGACCTCGCGGTGCTGGCCGAGCAGTCCGAACATGCGCTCGATGTCGGTCAGCGACTGGCGGATCTCGCGGTAGAGCACGCCCAGGTGGTTGAGCGGCATGTAGAGCTGGATCAGGAAGGCATTCACCAGCACGATGTCGCCGACGGTCATGCTGCCGTCGACCACGCCGGCCGCGGCGCGCCACATCATCAGGGTGACGCCGCCGGCGATGATCAGCGACTGCCCCATGTTGAGCCACGACAGCGATACCTGGCTGCGGATCTGCGCCGCCTCCCACTTCTGCATCTGCTCGTCGTAGCGGTCGCGTTCCCAGCGCTCGTTGTTGAAGTACTTGACCGTCTCGAAGTTGATCAGGCTGTCCACCGCGCGCACGTTCGCCGCCGAGTCGAGCTCATTGACGGTACGGCGCAGCACGGTGCGCCAGTTGGTGACGACGATGGTGAACACCACGTAGATGGTCAGCGTCAGTCCCGTGATCAGCGTGAAGTCCCAGGCATAGCGCGCAGCGAGGATGCCGATCACCAGCGCGATCTCGACCAGGGTGGGCAGGATGGAATACAGCGTGTAGCTGATCAGCGAGCCGATGGAGCGCGTGCCGCGCTCGATGTCGCGCGTGAGGCCGCCGGTCTGGCGGTCGAGGTGGAAGCGCAGGCTGAGGCTGTGCAGGTGCTCGAACACCTGCAGGGTGATGGTGCGCACCGCGCGCTGGGTGACGCGCGCAAAGAGGATCTCGCGCAACTCGGTGAACAGTACCGTGGAGAAGCGCAGCGCACCGTAGGCGGCGAGCAGGCCCAGCGGCACCAGCAGCACGGCCTGGCGCAGGCGGTCGGCACCGGGCAGGGTGAAGCTGTCGATGATGTCCTTGAACACCATTGGCACGGCCACGTTGGCCAGCTTGGCGAGCAGCAGGCAGGCAAGGGCGAAGAGGACGCGTCCGCGCCATTCCCATAGGTAAGGCAGCAGGGTCCTGACGGTCTGCCAGTCGTGGCGTGTTTCGGGCTGGGGCCCGGGCAGGGCCATCGCGGGCGGGGCGCGGCGCATCATGGCCAAATTGTAGCGGGTGGCGTCCCGGCCGCCCGCACGGCCGTCGCCCCGGTGGCGCGGCGCTGGGGGCAGGTCCAGCCCTGCGCAGCGCCATAAAGGGGCCGCGCCCTGCACACGGGTGGTTTGTGGCGGGTCGCCGTGGGTTGGCCACCCGCCGCAAACCGGGACCCCGTGAAAGGGCGCATGCGGCCCCAGGCCCAGCAGGGCGGAACCTGCACCCATCGCCGGCGTCCGCTAGCACCGAACACGCCGCCGCTGAGCGGAAATTGCCGATTAGCCCCATGAAATTAGAGTGTTTCCTCTTGACACGGGCAGGCCTCGAATGTCAGCATTTAAACGATTGTTTGAAACCGCTGTTTGCCGGAGGGCCTGCTGCGCATGGAAAGCGATACTCGATCCCGCATCCTCGACGCCGCCGAAAGGCTGTTCGTCGAACATGGCCTCGATGCCACGACGCTGCGCATGATCACTGCAGCGGCGAAGGCCAACCTCGCCGCCGTGAATTACCACTTCGGCTCCAAGGAGGCCCTGATCGAGGCCGTCTTCCGCCGCCGACTCACCGGCCTCAACGAGCAGCGTCTTGCCGCGCTTTCCGCCTACGAGGACGCCGCCGGCGGTGCGCCGCTAAAGCCGCGCCAGATCGTCGAAGCCTTTTTCGGCGTCGCCATCCGCATGGCGGCCGACCAGAATGGCGGACAGACCTTCATGCGCCTGCTCGGCCGCGCCTACACCGAGCCGACGGAATACGTGCGCAGCTTCCTTGCCGAGGAATACGCCGAGGTCGTTGCCCGCTTCAAGGCGGCCTTCTTCAAGGCGCTGCCCGACGTGCCGCAGGAGGAATTCCTCTGGCGCTTCCACTTCATGATGGGCGCGCTGTCCTACGCCGTGTCCGGCGCCGATGCCCTGCGCCTGCTCGGTCCCATCGACGATTCCGACCCCGAGGCGCTGTACGCCCGCCTGATGAGCTTCCTCATCGGCGGCCTGCGCGCGCCCCTGCCCGAAGTCCACACCCGGCCCGCCAGGAAGCCGCGCGCCAAGCGCGCCGCCTGAAGGCCGCCATCCACGGGAGAACGCCATGTCCTGGTTCCTCGCACTTGCCATCCTCGCCGCCGCCACCGCCGCCGTCCTGCTGCTGCCGCCCCTGCGGCGCGCGCTGCTGACCGGCCCCATCTTCGCCATCTACAAGCGCATGCTGCCGGCCATGTCGCAGACCGAGCGCGAAGCGCTCGAAGCCGGCACCGTCTGGTGGGAGGGCGAGCTGTTCTCGGGCAGGCCCGACTGGGCCAAGCTGCACGCCTACCCGGTGCCCAAACTTACGGCCGAGGAACAGTCCTTCCTCGACAACGAGTGCGAAACCCTGTGCGCGATGACCAACGACTGGGAAACCACCCAGGTGCACCATGACCTGTCGCCCGAGGCGTGGGCCTACGTCAAGGACAAGGGCTTCCTCGGCATGATCATCCCCAGGCGCTACGGCGGCCTGGAGTTTTCCGCCTACGCCCACTCGATGGTGGTGCAGAAGCTGTCCACGCGCTGCTCGGCGGCGGCCGTCTCGGTCATGGTGCCCAACTCGCTGGGGCCGGCGGAACTGCTGCTGCACTACGGTACCGAGGAGCAGAAGAACCACTACCTGCCGCGCCTGGCCAAAGGCCAGGAGATCCCGGCCTTCGCCCTGACCAGCCCGCAGGCCGGCTCGGACGCCGCCTCGATCCCCGACGTCGGCATCGTCTGCAAGGGCCAGTGGCAGGGCCGGGAAGTGATCGGCATGCGGGTCACCTGGGACAAGCGCTACATCACGCTGGGCCCGATCTGCACCCTCCTCGGACTCGCCTTCCGCCTGCAGGATCCCGAGCGCCTGCTCGGCGACAAGGCCGACATCGGCATCACCTGCGCCCTAGTGCCGACCGACCACCCCGGCGTGAACATCGGCCGGCGTCACTTCCCGCTCAACGCGGTGTTCCAGAACGGTCCGAACTCGGGCAGGGACGTCTTCATGCCGCTCGACTGGATCATCGGCGGCCCGGCGATGGCCGGGCAGGGCTGGCGCATGCTCATGGAGTGCCTCGCCGCGGGGCGCTCGATCTCGCTGCCCTCGTCCAACACCGGCATGTCCAAGCTCGCCGTGCGCGCCACTGGCGCCTATGCCCGCGTGCGCAGCCAGTTCAAGACCGCCATCGGCCGCTTCGAAGGCATCGAGGAACCGCTTGCCCGCATGGGCGGCAACCTATACATGATGGACGCGGCGCGGGCCATGACGGCCGGCGCCATCGACCTCGGCGAGAAGCCCTCGGTAGTCTCCGCCATCGTCAAGTACCACGTCACCGAGCGCACCCGCCAGGTGGTCAACGATGCGATGGATATCCTCGGCGGCAAGGGCATCTGCCTCGGCCCCAACAACTTCATGGGCCGCGCCTACCAGCAGGTGCCGGTGGCGATCACCGTCGAGGGCGCCAACATCCTCACGCGCAGCCTGATCATCTTCGGCCAGGGCGCGATCCGCTGCCATCCCTACGTGCTGAAGGAGATGGCGGCAGCAAAGGACCCGGATGCTGCCAAGGGCCTGCGCGATTTCGACGCCGCACTGGCCAGCCACCTCGGCTTCATCTGGTCGCGCGGCTTCCGCGCCTGGATCATGGGCCTCACCGGTTCGAACTTCGCCGCGGTGCCGGCCGACGTCGCGCCGGAAACTCGGCGCTACCATCAGCAGCTTTCGCGCTTCTCCGCCGCCTTCGCCTTCATCGCCGACGTTTCGATGTTCGTCATGGGCGGCGACCTCAAGCGCCGGGAGAAGCTTTCCGCGCGCATGGGCGACATCCTCGCCCTGCTCTACCTTTGCTCGGCCACGCTCAAGCGCTACGAGGCGGAAGGCCGCCCGGCGGCGGATGCGCCGCTGATGCACTGGGCGATCTGGGACGCCATGTTCCGCATGCAGAACG
>CAYTFA010000150.1:0-5546 GCA_964436755.1 uncultured Rhodocyclaceae bacterium
CAGGCTGCGACGGAATTCCAAGGTTGCCTGCGCGCCGGAATCGCCGCGCAGGCTGCGACGGAATTCCAAGGTTGCCTGCGCGCCGGAATCGCCGCGCAGCTCGGAAGCGCGATAGGCCCGGATGCTGCCCGGCCCGCCGATCGAATACTTCTCGCTGTCGGGCAGGCGATCGGGGCTGTAGGCCCAGGCGCCGCGCAGGTAGACGTCCCATTTCCGGTCCAGCGGCAACAGGTAGTTGCCATCGATTTCCAGGCGGAAGCGCTGGGCGTCCTGGCGGGTGCCGCTCGAGTTCGTGCGCAGGTTGCTCGCCACCTGGGCGGAAAGGTTGCTGACCGAGGCATCCTCGCCGATGCGATTGAAGAGGTAGCCCAGGGTGATCATCGGGATGCGCGTGTTGGAGGTTTCCACCGCCAGGGTCTGCTGCACCAGATGGGTGGTCTTCATTCCCAGCGACACGGTTTCGTTGTGCCCGCGGCTGCGCGCCAGCGGGTACTGGACGGAGACCTCGGCCACCTGAGACGACCCGCTGAGCCCGAGCGCGGCGAAGTCGCCGGCGACGTCGTAGCGCGACTCGGCAAAACTGGCAGCGAGGCGCAGGCCGTCGTCGTCGAGCGGCAGGCTGTAGCCGACCTTGCCGAACTTGATCAGCTTGCGCTCCGTGGTGACGGCACGCAGGCTGAGCTGGTCGCCGATGCCCAGCGGATTGTTGAGTTCGACGCCGGCATCGGCGCGCTTGCGGCCGGTCTCCTTGCTGCCGAAATTGTCCGCGGTCAGGTTGAGCGCAATCGGCTTTTCCTCGGCCTTGACCAGCACGTCCGAGGTGCCGAACTCCGCGCCCGGTGCCAGCGTCGCACGCACCTTGAGGCCGGGCAGGTCGTTGAGCAGCAGCAGCGTGCGCTCGAGGTTCTCGGCGGCGACGAGGCTGCCGGCCGGCAGGCGACCGACCTGCCGCCGGAGGAAGTCCTCGCTGTAGCCCTTGTGGCCAGAGAACAGCACCTTGCCGATGCGCCCTTCGATCACGGCGATGGTCACCACGCCGTCCTTCACTTCCTGCGCCGGTATCACGGCACGGGCCAGGCTGTAGCCGCGATCGTGATAGAACTCGGTGACAGAATCGACCGCCACGTTGAGGTCATACAGGTTCAGTTCAAGGTCGAGGTAGCGTTCGACCACCTGTTTCAGCCGGCGCACCGGGAATACGGTGTTGCCGACGAAGCGGAAGGAGTGCACCTGGAAGCGCTTGCCCTTGCGGTCGTGGATCGAGGGACCGGCCTGTTCCGGCAGGATGACCTGGGCGGGCGACGCTGGGGGCGTCAAGCGCGGGCGAACCAGCGATTCCTGCACGCTGCCCGGCGTGGGCGGGGTCTGTCCGCGGCTCGTGCCGGCCAGGCCGGCCGCGACGATGCCGACCGCGATCATGCGCAGTGCCGAGCCGAGCGCCCTTCCGGACCGGGTGGCCGTCCTCATGGCGAGGTGTTCCATACGCCGGGATTCCTGAACGGCGTCTGCATGCGTACCACCGCCTCCGACGTGACCGGAATCCGGTAGGGAAAGGCATTGGTGGGGTCGTTGCACAAGGTGGCGGTGGTCGGCCCGGGGCCGGCGACCTTGAGCAGCTCGGGCGCCGCGATGGTTCCGCCCGCATAGGTACTGTCGATCCGCGCGGCGGTGGCCGGCGGCGCCACGGCGAAAGCGAACACCATGTTCTTGACGATGGGCACCACCAGTCTCACGCAGTACGTCACACGCACCTTGAGCAGGTTGGCGTCCTGGACGTTCATGCCGCTCTTGAGGACGGTGGGGTCGCGATACATCAGGTTGTCGTTGGGAATCTCGGTGCCGAATCCGGCGAGGGTCGCGGAGGTCGGATTGACGATTTCGATGCGCGCCAGCTTGGGGTTGGTCAATTCGTCATGGGCCGTGCGCCGCCCCAGCTTGAGGGCGTCGAGCTCGGTCGCCGCGCCGATCTTGTGCGCGAAGAGCGGCGCCAGGCCGGCGGCTACGCCGTCCTGGATCGCGACCATGGCGCCGCTGTTCAGCGCCCCGGCCCGGGTGCCGACGAAGGCGGCGTAATTGACCGTCTGCTTGGCCTGGTAGATGAAGATGAACTGCAGGCTGGCAAGTACCAGCAGCAGCAGGATGGGAACGACGTACAGGTACTCGATGGTGGCCTGTCCGCGCTGGCTCGACGTGCGTGCCACGGCCGGTTACCTCTGCGCCGGCGTCGGGGCATCGCCTTCGGCCGGCGCCAGTCGATCGATGATTGCCTGGCTGCGGGCGAGGAGGGGGTCGTCGTCCGCCATGAACTGGTGTGCCTGGATGAGCGCGGCATGCGCCTGGCGCTGGCGGACGATGCCGAGGTTGTACCAGAGCCGCGCATCGGAAGGTGCCAGCAGCAGGCCGCGGTGGTAGGCGTCCGCCGCCGCATCGGGCCGCTCGGCACGCGCATACAGGTTGCCCAGGCGCAGCCATGTCTCGGGATCGTTCGGTGCGGAGCGTGCCAAGCCCTGATACAGGGCTTCGGCGCGCGCGTTGGCGCCGGACTCGTAGGCCAGCACCGCGTCATGGTGCTGCTCGTAGAGGCTGTCCGACGCGCAGCCGGCCAACAGCGCGAGTGCCGCGAGGATGGGGGCGGCGAAGGGCTTCAGCTCTCGCGCCATTCCAGTACGTCTCCCGTCGCGATTCCCGCCTTGTCGAGTGCGCCGGGGGGCAGTTCCAGCGTCGCCCGCGCGCCGGTGCGGCCGGCAAAGCGCAGCGGCGGCAGGCCGCGGACCAGTCCCAGGACCCGCCACTGCCGGTCGAGGAAGGCCAGGTCGAGGGCGTAGTTCATGCCGATGGTATGGACGGAGGGGCAGGGGTCGATCAGCAGGCCCTGACCGTCGCGCAAGGCCGGGCGGCCGAGCAGGCCGCGCAGGCGTTCCCAGGCGTTGGTGGTGCGGGTCGCTGCGGGAACCAGGCATTCGCCGCTGCCGGCACGATAGATGGCGCCGCGCTTCACAACATGCCTTCCATGAGGAACTTCATCACGATGGGGAAGGCGAGCACGATGAACGTGACCGGGAAGATGAAAACGATGAGCGGCAGGATCAGCTTGACCGGCGCTTCCATGGCCAGCTTCTCGGCCCGCTGGAAGCGCTCCGTGCGGCGCTGCAGTGCCTGCACGCGCAGCGCTGCGCCGAGGCGGGCTCCCATTTTCTCGGCCTGGATCACGGTGCCGACGAAGCTGGTGATCTCTTCCATGTCCAGGCGTCGCTCCATGCGGCGCAACGCATCGGCGCGGGGGACGCCCGCGCGCAGGTCGCGCACGACCATGTACAGCTCGTTGCGCAGGGGGCCGGGTGGGCCCTTGTCCATCGCCTGGTTGAGCGCGCCGTTCAGGTTGAGGCCGGCTTCGACCGCCATGGTGATGAAGTCGAGGTACACCGGCAGGGCGCGCAGCACATCCTTTTGCCGCCGGTCGCGTACGTCGCGCAGCCAGACGATGGGAAAGTAGAAGCCGCCGAGGCCGAGCAGGAGCAGCACGCCGGGGTCCAGCGAGTCGATGGCGGCAAGGACCACGCTGCCGAGCAGGACGGTGGCGACTGCGCCGAAGATCCGCACGGCGTAGAACTGCTCGGCCGACATCAGGTAGCCCACCCCGGTTTCCTGCAGGCGCTTGTGCGTGGCTTCCAGCCAGTCCGGCGGGAAGCGGCAGGTGAGGTGGAACTCGATGAAGAGGATCAACGGCCACACGGCGTTCAGCATCGGTGGCAGGGGATCCATGTATTCGCGATCCTCCTTGGGCACGTCGGCCTTGAGTGCGTTGATGGCATGGAGCCCGAGCAGCACCGCGGCGCCGACGACGAGGCCGATCAGCAGGGCGAAGATATCGTTAGACATCGATGGCGGTGATTCTGCGAATGAAGAAATAGCCCATGGTTTCCATCAGGCCGATCACGGCCAGCGTCAGCCATCCGGGCCAGGTGCTAAACAGGGGGGCCATCGCCACCGGCTCGATCTGGGTCAGTCCGAACATCACCAGCAGCGGCAGCGCCGTCATCACCACGCCCTGGATCTTTCCCTGCGCGGTGAGGCTGGCGATCTTGCCCTCCATGGTCTGCTTTTCGCGCAGGGTTTCGGCCAGCGAGTTGAGGATCTCGGCCAGGTTGCCGCCGACTTCGCGCGAGATGCGCAGTGCCGAAATCACCAGCGCAAAATCGGGGATCGGGTTGCGTTTCTCCATGTTCTGCAGGGCCGTATCGAAGTCCACGCCGATGCGTAGTTCCCGCATCATCAGGTCGAACTCCTGCGAGATCGGCGGCCGCTGCTCCTTGATCATGGACTCCATGGCGATGTTCACGCTGGCGCCCGCCGACATGGCCCCGGTGATCATCAGCAGGGCATCGGGCAGCTGCTTCTCCAGCGTCTTGAAGCGACGCTGGCGCAATGCGCGGACGTAGTACTTCGGCAGGACGTAGGTGGCCACCAGCGCCGCCAGGGTGAATACCGGGTTGCCGGTCATGACCCAGATGCCGCCCGGCAGCACGAACATGGCCAGCACGTTGTAGCGGAACATCTTCTGCGGGTCGATGAAGATGAACATGTCGGCCAGCGTGGTCGACGCCTGGGCCGTCAGCGTCTCCTTTTGCCGGTTGAGCATCTGCTCGACCCACTTCATGACCAGCCAGCCCATGCAGGCCACGGCCGCCAGCACGGTGATTCCGATCAGCGCAATGTCGCTCACAGTACGCGTCCCGCCTGGAAGACCGAGAGGTCCACGTCGAGACCCCGGTTCTTCAGGTCCTGGTAGAAGTCCGGTATGGCTCCGGTCGCGATGTGCTTGCCCTTGACCTTGCCGTCGGTGCCGAAGCCCTCCTGCTTGAACAGGTAGATGTCCTGGAGGCTGATCACCTCGCCCTCCATTCCGGTCACTTCGGTGATGTGGGTGATCTTGCGGCTGCCGCACGAGAAGCGGTTCTGCTGGATGAAGAAGCGGATGGCGGAGGCGATCTGCTCGCGGATGGCGCGCACGGGCAGATCGAGGCCGGACATCATGACCATGACTTCGAGGCGGGCGAGGCAGTCGCGCGGGGTGTTGGCGTGGGCGGTGGTGAGCGAGCCGTCGTGGCCGGTGTTCATGGCGGTCAGCATGTCCAGCGCCTCGCCGCCGCGGCATTCGCCGACGACGATGCGGTCCGGGCGCATGCGCAGCGTGTTCTTCACCAGGTCGCGGATGGTCACCAGGCCCTTGCCTTCCGCGTTGGCGGGGCGCGATTCGAGGCTGATCAAATTCGGCTGCAACAACTGCAGTTCCGCCGCATCCTCGACGGTGATGATGCGCTCGTCGGGTGGAATGAAGCTGGACAGCAGGTTGAGCAGGGTGGTCTTGCCCGAGCCTGTGCCGCCGGAGATGATCATGTTGGCCTTCTGCTCGACCACCGTCCTCATGAAGCCGAGCATCTCGTGCGTCATCGAACCGAAGCGCACCATGTCTTCGCCCGTCAGCTTCTTCTTGTCGAACGTCTGATCGGCCGTGTCCATGTAAACGCCCGCCGCGATCTGGCGGG
>CAYTFA010000151.1:0-5513 GCA_964436755.1 uncultured Rhodocyclaceae bacterium
GCTGCTGCATGCCGCAAGCCGGGCCTGCCGCGAACGCGGCCAGGTTCTCTCTGCTCTTTACGTGAATCACGGCCTGAGCCCTAACGCAACGACCTGGCAGGACCATTGCGCCGCCGTTTGCAGCGCCCTCGCCATTCCGCTTTCGGTCGTGCGCGTGCAGGTCCCGTCGGCGACCGGGGAAGGCCTCGAAGGAGCCGCCCGCCGCGCGCGCCACGCGGCGCTCGCGCGCCATCCGGCCGCATGGATCCTGCTTGCCCACCATATCGACGATCAGGCGGAAACTCTGATGCACAACCTGCTGCGCGGAGCGGGGGTGCGCGGCGCGGGTGCCATGCCCGAGGCGCGCGGACGGCTGTTGCGCCCGCTGCTCACCTTGGGCCGCAACGACCTCGAGGCCTATGCACGGAGGCATCGGCTGCGCTGGGTCGAGGACGAGAGCAACGCGGACAGGCGCTTCACCCGCAACTACCTGCGACACGAGGTACTCGCTCGGCTGACGCGGCGCTTTCCGGCGGCCAGCCGACAGTTGGCCGCTGCTGCAGCGCGCTTCCGCGAGGCTGATGCGTTGCTCGACGAGCTGGCGCGCGCCGATCTGGCCGGCGCAGATCCGGCTTTCCCGATTGCCGTCGGCCGCCTGCGCGAACTCAGCGAGCCGCGGGCGCGCAACGCGTTGCGGGCCCTGCTTTCCTGGAGCGGCCTACAGCCGCCTGCCGAGGCACGGCTGGCTGAGTTCGTACGGCAGCTACGTACGGCCGGCGACGACCGTCACCCGCATATCGAACTGGCTGGATATGCGCTTACCGTGAAGCACGGAAAGCTCGGGCTTGCAGTCAAGGCGGCCCGCGCCAGTCGCTCCCCAGCGGATTGAGAGCCCGGGACAGCTCGACGGCGGAGCGGACTCCCATCTTCTCGAATATGTGCGAGCGGTGCACCTCGACAGTGCGCATCGCGATGCCCAGCTCGTCGGCGATCACCTTGTTGAGCTTACCGGCGAGTATCCGGTCCATTACCTCGACCTCGCGCTGCGTCAGTTGTGTCAGGCGATGCCGGATGGCCGCAATCGAGTCGTCACGTACCAGGCGCGCAGCGTCGTGGGCGATCGCCGCCAGAATCTTGTCCACCAGCGCGTTGTCGTCGTAGGGCTTTTCAACGAAGTCGAATGCGCCGTCCTTGAGCGCCTGGACCGCCATCGGCACGTCGCCGTGCCCGGTGAGGAATATCACCGGAAGCCGGCAGTCCGCGCGACGCAGCCGGTCGAACAGTTCCGTTCCGCTCATATCGGGCATGCGCACGTCGAGCAGCACGCAGCCGGCCAGCGCCGGTGTTGCCGCGGCGAGGAATTCGGTTCCGCCGGACCATGCGCGGGACGCTACGCCGCGCGAGCGCAACAGCCATTGCAGCGCATCACGGACTGCCGGGTCGTCGTCGACGATGTGGACGAGCGGGTCGCTCATGGCGAGGAGAGAGGTAGCAGGAGGTGGAACACCGTGCCGCCCCCGGGATTCGGTTCGAACCAGAGGCGCCCGCGGTGATTTTCCACCACCGACCGGCAAACTGCCAGACCCATTCCCAGGCCTTCCTTCTTCGTCGTGAACAAGGGGTCGAACAATTTGTCCGCAATGCCGGGATCGATGCCGCATCCGGCATCCGCCACGGCAAGGGATGCGTAGCCGTCTACGATGCCTATGGAAAGCTCCAGCCGGCGCCGTGCGGCGGGCGTATCGCGCATGGAATCCGCGGCATTGCGCAGCAGGTTGAACAGCACCTGCTCGAGCAGCACCGGATCGCCCTCGACAACGGGGCGTGCATCGCCGGCAATGGCGACGCGTATTCCCTGTTCGCGCAGATCCGCCTCGATGAGGGCGAGCGCGGCCTCGACACGCTCCGCGAGCGGAATCCGCTCGTTGCGTGCCGCGTCGTGTCGCGCCAGTCCGTAGACGCGATGTACGACGCGGCCGGCGCGCTGGGCCTGCTCCGCCGCCTTTTCCAGCGCCGGCAGGATCTCCGCGCTGGAGGCGCCGCCGCGAGCAAGGTTGGCGGCACCCGTACAGTAGCTGGAGATGGCGGCGAGGGGCTGGTTCAGTTCGTGCGCGATGCTGGAGGCCATCTCGCCCATGGCGGCCAACTGCGCGGTCGCTTCGATGCGTTCCTGCTGGTGGCGCACGGCTTCCGCCTCGCGCTTGCGTTCGGTGATGTCCACCATCGATGCCATCCAGCCGATACGGCGGCCGTGGGGGTCGAGCAGCGGCGCTTCGTGCACCAGCACGTCGAGGAGGGTGCCGTCGCTGTGCTTGACCTTCATTTCGAAGCCCTGCTCCGGCCCCTCGCCGGCAAGTACGCGGTCATTGAGCGCCCGTGTTTCGTCGAGGAAGCGGTCCGCCCAGTAGGGCATAGGCGGCCGCCGGCCGATCAATTCTGCGGCGGTCAGCCCCACCATTCGGCAGAAGGCCGGATTGACATAAATGATCTCGCCTTCGAGGTTTCGTGCGCGCATTCCGGTATCGAGGGAATCCTCCATCGCCTTGCGGAAGGCATGTTCGCGGCGCAGCTGCTCCTCGACCGCCATCCTGTGCGCGGCGTGCCTGCGCAGAACCCAAAGGCTCCAGAGCACGATGACCGCCAACGCGACAAGGCCCGCGGAAACGGCAAGGCTGGCTGGCGGGCGCGACGAATGATAGGGTACCGCCTGCAGGGCCAGTCCCCATCCGGGCGGATCGAAGCTGATTTGATAGTCTTCGCCGCCAAAGGCGGCCTCGACCTTGGAGCGCGTGCCAAGCACTTTGCCGCCGTCGCCGAGGATGCTGATCCGGTAGCGTTCGGCAAGCCACCACGGAACGCTGTCGTCGAGCAGGCTGCGGATGCGATATACCCCGACCGCGATGCCGGCGATCCTGCCTTCGCGCGATACCGGGACATGAACCTCGAATTGCCAGTCGCCGCCGAAGACGGGGTAGGGCGGGCTGTAAACCGGCTTGCCGAGGGCCAGCGCCATCGTTGCGCTTTGCAGCACCGGTGACGCTTCGATCGCCTCGCCGGCAATGCCGGGGTCGGCGGCAACCGGATACGTCTGGCGTACGGTGCCGTCCGGGCTCAGCCACATCAGGCGCCGCAGTCCGCCCTCGTAGCCGAACACGCTATGCGCGAAAGACTCGAAGCCGCGTGCGCTCGACGTCTGTGCGGCATCCACGCGCCCCAGAACCTCCTCGTTGCGGGCAAGATGGAAGCGCAGGTTCTGTTCGAGCCAGAGCACGTCGCTGATCAGGGTGGCGCGACGTTCATCCTTGTCGGCCCGGTCGGATATCCAGAGCAGCAATCCGACGCCCGCCAGGAACAAAACGAAGGCCAGTCGTGGCAATATCCACAACCAGCGGGAACGGTTCGGCGGTTCTGCGGTGGCGGAAGGCGTGGCGTTCATGCCGCGATGTTAGCCCGCGGCGGGGATGCCGGATGTGCCTGCTGCGGAAAACCACAATAGCCGGCGGGGGCAGTCGCAAGGACAATTCCCAAATTGCGGGGCGTGTACCGGCCGCACCAATACTAGAAGACGGAGGATCGAAACATGAAGGTATCAACCCTGGTTGCAGGCCTTGCCGCTGCGATGTTTTCACTTTCCGCGATGGCCCAGGCGCCCATCGTCATCAAGTTCAGCCATGTCGTTGCCGCCGATACGCCGAAAGGCAAGGCGTCGGAGTTCTTCGCCAAGCGGGCGGCCGAGCTCACCAAGGGCAAGGCCAAGGTGGAGGTCTATCCGAACAGCGCGCTCTACAAGGACAAGGAGGAACTCGAAGCCCTGCAGCTGGGCGCGGTGCAGATGCTGGCACCATCGCTGGCGAAGTTCGGCCCGCTCGGCGTCAAGGAGTTCGAGGCCTTCGACTTCCCCTTCATTTTCGACGACTACAACGAACTGCATCGCGTTACCCAGGGGCCGATCGGCGCCTCCATGCTCGCCAAGCTTGAGCCGAAGGGCATCAAGGGCCTGGCGTTCTGGGACAACGGCTTCAAGTCCTTCTCCGCGAATACCCCGATCAAGACCCCGGCCGACCTGAAGGGCAAGAAACTGCGCATCCAGTCCTCCAAGGTGCTCGAAGAGGAAATCCGTTCGATCGGCGGCCTGCCCCAGGTCATGGCCTTCGGCGAGGTGTACCAGGCGCTGCAGACCGGCGTCGTCGACGGCACGGAGAACCCGATCTCCAACCTCTACACCCAGAAGATGCACGAGGTGCAGAAGTACCTGACGCTCACCGAACACGGTTATCTCGGTTACGCCGTGATCGTCAACAAGAAGTTCTGGGAAGGGCTGCCTGCCGACGTCCGCGGCCAGCTCGAGCAAGCCATGAAGGAGGCGACCGCCTACGCGAACAAGATCGCCAAGGAGGAGAACGACCAGTCGCTCGAGGCGGTGAAGAAGAGCGGCAAGACCACAGTCTATGTACCGACCAAGGACGAGCGCCTGGCGTTCAAGAAGGCGATGGCGTCGGTTCATGTGAAGATGGCCGACCGGGTCGGCAAGGAGCTCCTGCAAGCCATCTACAAGGAAACCGGGTTCGATCCCAACAAGCTGTAAGGCAGGGGACCGGGGGTAGCCGGCGCGACGCCGGCACCTCCGCCGAGTAGTACTTCGCGCCGGGCGGGACGATCCGGCAATGAGGGGGAGTCCATGAAGTATCTCGACCATCTCGAGGAATGGCTGATCACCTTCCTCATGGGGGCGGCGACCACGATCATCTTCGTCGCCGTGGTACACCGCTATGCCGCGAGCGCGAGTATTCCCGGCCTGCAGGACTGGCTGCTCTCGATCAACATGAGCTGGGCCCAGGAACTGTGCATCATCATGTTCGTCTGGATGGCCAAGTTCGGTGCCGCCTACGGCGTGCGCACCGGCATCCACGTCGGGGTCGACGTCCTGATCAACCGCATGGAAGACAGGAACCGCAGCCGCTTCGTGCTCTTCGGCCTGCTCGCGGGTGCGCTGTTCACCGGCGTGGTGGGAACGCTGGGCGCCCACTTCGTGTGGGAAAACGGCGCGCACTACGCCTTCCTCAAGTTCTTTGGCATGGAGCCCGGAGACATTCCCGAAGGGCCGACCACGCCCGACCTCGAGTGGCCGACCTGGATCGTCTACAGCGCCATCCCGCTCGGGTCGTCGCTGATGTGCTTCCGCTTCCTTCAGGTGGCGTGGGCATTCCACCGGACGGGGGAGCTGCCGCACCATGACCACAGCCATGTCGACGGCCTGCAGGAGGAGTTGCCGCCGGTCGACGTCAATCCCTACGAGATGGACGACAACCTCCATCCGCACGATCTGACGCACGCCATGGTCGGCGAGAACCGGCGCAAGCAGGACGTGCCGGTCGAACCCGACCGGCGCAAGCATGACCTCGGGGGGATGCCGAAATGAACGCTACGGTCATCTTCCTGCTGCTGTTGGCGCTGATGCTGACAGGCATGCCGATATCGATCTCGCTCGGCCTCACGGTGCTGACTTTCCTGTTCACCATGACCCAGGTCCCGCT
>CAYTFA010000152.1:0-5483 GCA_964436755.1 uncultured Rhodocyclaceae bacterium
AAGACTGGCGCGGAATCATTGCGCGAGAGACAAATTCGACGCCGCAGTATGTGGGTCGGGTGCTGAACAAGATTGAGATTTAAGAACCTGAACTTCGGTTCAGGTTCCGTCCGCATCGTGGAATCCGCCCGAGGCCAATTTTGGCCGTATTTGGAAGGCACACGACGATGCAGACGATCCTTAGACTTCCCGCCGTCAAGGCCCGCACGGGCCTTTCCCGTTCGACCATCTACCAGCGAGTGCGCGAAGGCTCTTTCCCGCGCCCCGTGAACCTCGGCAAGCGTGCCGTCGGCTGGATCGAGGCCGAGGTGGCCGCGCACATGGCCGAGTTGGTCGAACGCAGCCGCAAGAGCACGTGAGGGCAAGCCATGACCACAAAAGAAAACGCCCGCTGGCAGGCGGGCGCGGAATGCAATCACGCCGTCGATTCTACCCCGACGATCCGCCAGCGCGTGCAAGTCTCGGCGCAGTTGGCTTGCACGTTCGTGGCGACATTCGAGCCGCTGCGCGTGGACATTCACTGGCACGGCAAGGCGAATCCCTCGCGCATGGGTGGCTTGGCGATGGCCCGCTACCGGCGCGCGCGGGACGCATTCCTAGAACGGCTCGCGATGGGCGCGGGGCAAACCTGGGCGGTTGTCGAGACCGGCAGCAACTACGTTCGCGCCCTGGGGCTCGCATCGTGCGACCCGAGGGGGCACGCATGAGCCTTAACGCCATCACCAACGCCGAATTTCTGGAAGCCATGTTTGCGGAGCTGCCCGACGGCGCGGCAGCGATGACCTGCGCCTTTCCCGGCGACCCGCACAAGGTCGGGCGCGGTGCGTGGTTTGCGCGACCGTGGGACTTCGGCGCTGCGGTCGCGGCGGGACCGATGACGAACAACTACGTTGCAGTCTCGAGTTTTGTGCCCGACCCGGTGCTAGGCCAGTATCGACGACGCAAGGCGAACTTCGCGCGCCTGCACGCCGTCATGCTGGATGACCTGGGGACGAAGCTCGCGCTCTCGCACGCGCAACGTCTCGCACCGTCCGCGCTGATCGAGACGAGCCCCGGCAACTATCAGGCGTGGTTGTTCCTCGATCCCTGCGCCATCACCGACGAGCGCGACAGCGCCGAGCGGCTGATTCAAACCATGATCCGGCAAGGGCTCGCCGCCGACTCTGACCCCGGCATGGCAGGCGTCACGCGCTATGGTCGCCTGCCGGTCGGCGTGAACGGCAAAGCGAAGTACCGGCGCGAGGGGCGATCCTTCGCGGTGCGTCTCGCGTGCTGGTCGCCTGAGACGCGCTATAGCGTCGCCAGCGTCGCGCAGGCGTTCGCCCTGGACCTGACGCCGCCCGCTGCGCCGCGCCGCATGGCTCCCGTTACCGCTGGGCTCGCGCATCGACGCATAGACGACTTCGCCGCGATGCTGGAAGTCCTGACCGCTGCCGGTTACTACCAGGCAGCGATTGGCGAGGGGCGGCACGCGATCACTTGCCCTTGGGTGAACGAACATTCCGACGCCGACCCGACCGGCACCGCGCTCTTTCAGCCGGGCGCGGGCAATGGCTGGATCGGCGGCTTCCGCTGTCACCATTCGCACGGCGAGCGGCTGCACATTGGCCACGTTTACGGATTCGTGCGCGACCTGACGCGAGGTGCCGCATGAACGCGAAAGTAGACGCGGATCGGTTGAAGCAAGCCGCATCGCAGGCCTGCGCGGAGAAGGTGCGGCTCATCCCGGCGAGCAGCATCAAGCCCGAGCCGATCACCTGGCTTTGGGACGGCTGGCTAGCGCGGGGGAAGCTGCACATTTTCGCCGGCTGCGCGGGCACCGGCAAGACGACGGTGGCAATGGCGGTCGCGGCGTGCGTAACAACTGGCGGGCGCTGGCCCGACGGCACGCGGGCGACGGTGGGCAACGTGGTCATCTGGTCGGGCGAGGATGATCCGAAGGACACGCTTGTTCCACGCCTGATAGCGGCGGGCGCGGAGATGGAGCGAGTGTTCTTCGTGGGCGACGTATCGAGCGATCAAGGCGAGTCGCGTTCCTTCGATCCAGCCGCCGACGTTCCCCTGCTGGAAAGCCGGATCGTGCAGATTGGCGGCGCCGCGCTCGCCATCGTTGACCCGGTAGTGAATGCCGTCGCAGGCGACAGCCACAAGAATGGTGAGGTCCGGCGCAACCTGGCTCCGTTGGTGGAAATGGGGCAACGGCAAAACGCGGCCATCCTGGGCATTAGCCACTTCTCCAAGGGCACGGCGGGCCGCGAGCCGCTGGAGCGCGTCACCGGAAGCCTTGCCTTCGGCGCGTTGGCGCGCATCGTCCTGGTTGCGGCGAAGGGGAAACAGGATGACGACGGACGCGACGCGCCCCGGCTCTTTGCCCGAGCGAAGTCGAACATCGGCCCGGACGATGGTGGCTTTGCCTATGAGATTCGCTTTGGGCCGCTGGCGAGTGATTCGCGCATCGTTACGTCCTGGGTGCAATGGGGCGACCCGGTAGACGGATCGGCCCGCGAGCTGCTGGCCGACATGGAGCCTGCCGTCGAGGAAGGCAGCGCAATTGCCGATGCGGAGGACTTTCTTCACGACCTGCTGCGGGACGAGGACCGTCCGCAGAAGGACATCAAGCGCGCGGCGGCGGCGGAGGGGCACGCCTGGGCGACCGTCCGGCGGGCGAAGGACCGCATGGGCGTGACGGCGGTAAAGAGCAGCATGTCGGGCGGCTGGCGATGGACCCTGACCGGCGAAGGTGCTCAACGAACCCCGAAGATGCCCAACACTCAGAGTGGAGCACCTTCGGGAAATGGTGAGCACCTTCGGGAGTCAGGTGACGGCCCGGACGACTGGGAGCCCGTCGAGTGAACGCCGCCGAAGTCAGAGATGCGCTGGCGATGGAGGGCGTCCAGCTAGCGGTACGGGACGGGCGCTTGTGCGCTCGTCCTCCGCTGCGACGCCGCCCGGACCTGATGCAGTTGGTTCGCGCCAACGCGGAGGACCTGCGTCGCCTGTTGGACGCCGAGCGCGCCGACGCCGACCGCGAGGCCCGCGAGGAACGCGCGGGCATCATGGAGTTCTGCGGCGGGCTCACCCGCGCGGAAGCCGAGCGCCGTGCGTTCGCGGGCGACGACAACCCGCTGTCCGTTCAACCGGCTGCGTTGAGTCAACGGGGTGCAGACGGCAACGGTACGCGCGCGCGCGAGGACGACGGCGCTGCGTCTGAAGTAGAACCGGGTAGAGCCGTCGAACGCTGGCCGCTGGCGAAGTGGGGCGACCTGCGTCCGTGTACCCGCTGCCTGAACCTGACCCGCAGCGGGCGCTGCCTGGCGGCATGGAACGGGCTGCTGCGCGCGGCGCGCGACTACGAGCCGAGCATCCCCGAGCAGCCGCGCCGCTGCATCGGCTACGCGCCCCCGGCCGACGATCCCGAGCAGTCGCCCGGCATCGAGCGGTGGCCCGAGCTGGCCGCGTGGCAGCAGCGACTGACGGACAAGGAAATCCAGGAGGTTGCGTTGAGTCAACGGGGTCCGCTGTGAAATCAATCAGTTACAGGCTAACAACGGGGGTGCGCGTGGACGGCTACGCGCACCGGGTGCAGTAGGCGTGTACTTCGTGGCCGTGAGCGAGCAGCCCTGCGACGTTGCCCAGGTCGATCATGGCGGCAGCGTAACGGCGGGCCGGGCTCACGCAGCGAGCCGGGCGCGCGAGGTCGGCGGACAATCGCGGACAGCCAAAAAAGGCGGCGACGGCGCGGCGGATCGGCCGATGGCGTCCGGGGGCAGCGCGACCAACGCGGGGGTATCTTCGGGGGTATCTGTCGCGGGCGTGGAGCGCGGCTGCTAAGTCCGTCAGGCACTTGGACGGACTTTGCGGGAGTCCCCCTTACCACCATCATTTCTTCCTTCAATTCAAATAGTTGGGCGAAAATAGTGTGCCCAAAATCGTAAGACTTTCTTTCATCTATGCAGATGTGTCGTGCCCTGCAACGACTCCATCTCCAGACCACGAAGTTGCGCGATCATTCGGATAGTCCGAGTTCGGCCGGAAGCAGACCTTGATGCCGACCACAACAATAGGGAGCTGCTGTGCAAACACATTGGTTCTATACCGTATGGCCTTTTATTGGGGTGGGCGGCGCAATCGTGATGGTCGCCATCCTGCTGACGACCGACACATTCCGTGGCGGCACCAAGGTATCTCGCTGGCGGGATCCAATGTGGCTGGCATGGCTCGCCGTACCGCTCTACTGGCTGCATCAGTTCGAGGAATACAGCCTGCCGGTGATCGGCCTCGACTACTCAATCCAGGAAATGGTTTGCAAGAACCTCGGCTTTCCGCCATATCCGGACTGTCCGATTCCCTTGTCCTTCTACCCGGTGGTGAATATCTCTCTCATGTGGTTCGGGGCACCGCTCGCGGCGTACCTCTTCCGGCACAACGTCCTCATCGGGCTCAGCTTCTGGGGATTGCTGTTAGCCAACGGACTTCTGCATACCGCGGGGGGCGTCGCGGCGGGTGCCTACAACACGGGCCTATGGAGCTCCGCCTTCTTGTTTGTTCCGTTGTCCCTCTGGGTCATTTACACCAGCGCAATTCGGGGACCGTACAGCGGCAAGGTCGTGGGCGTGGCGTACGCTGCCGGAGCCATCACCCATGTGTTGCTTTTCATGGGCTACGGCCTTTTCAAGGCCGGGCTGTTCGGTAGTGCGGGCCTGCTAGTCTTTGCCGCCGTGATCGGATTCGCACCGATCATCTTGGCGGCCATTGCGAGCCGATTCTTCAAGCCTGAGTTGCTGCGGCCCGCGTAGCAGTTCCGGTCCGTCTGCGTTGAGTCGAAAGCAGACCCACGGCACGGCCATTTTCGATCCTCCAATGTGTGCCCCGTGAGTGGGCACATAGGCTGAAGTGTGCCTTTACCCGGGCACAGAGTCTTGAATCGCTAGGACAGGGGCGGTGATTCGGAGGATCGATTCTCCCCCTTACCACCAAACCCACTTTTTCGACCCTTCCTGCACCGCGTCCGGTGCCGTCCGAGCACGGCCGAGAACAGCATCTAACCCTGCGTAAATGCGGGGCTTTTTGTGCCTGTCGCATGGCCGTCACCCCTGCACCGAGCGCCAGCAAGCGCCGAAAGCGTCCATTGAAAGCCGGGGGGGGTAGGTGGGGGTAAGGCCCGGGGTAATGGCCGCCCGGCCCGAATGGGTACCCCTGATGAAGCGCAGCGGAGAACTGACGGATGCAGCCCTGAAGGCCGCCATGCCGAAGCACGAGCCCTACAAGCTCGCGGACGGGGAGGCCTGTACCTGCTCATCAACCCCGACGGCTCGCGCTGGTCGCGCGGCAAAAGCCGCTACGGTGGCAAGGAAAAGCTGCTATCGGTCGGCGTGTACCAACCGGGGGCCAAAGGGCACGTACCCGCGAAGGAGGCCCGCGACAAGCTCGAAGGCATCAAGCGCCAATTGCGCAACGGCATCGACCCGAGCGCGGCCCGACGC
>CAYTFA010000153.1:0-5465 GCA_964436755.1 uncultured Rhodocyclaceae bacterium
CAAACCCTTCCGGTCGGGTTGTGCGGGTGGCAAAGCAGGAACAGCCCGGCCCGGCAGCCAGACGATCCATTCCGGCTCGATCGTCCAGCCGAAATGGCGTGCAAGATAAGCAACCACGGCGTCGACCTGGCTCGCGGTGGGCACGTTGTAGCCGAATACACCGTGGTCGACGCGCTGCTGCAGTGCGCGCAACACCGCAGGCGGGGAAGCAAAGTCCATGTCGGCCACCCACAGCGGAATGATTCCACGCGGTCCGCCACGACTGGCATATTTGGCCCACTTCAGGGAATCGGTGGCGACGCGATCGACGATCGCGTCGAAGTCGAACTCCCCGTCCTGCTTCGACGTCATTCCTTCGGCTGGAACAGGAAGTCGCCGCCGTCGGCATGCCCGGCGGTGACAACCGCACCGTATTGCGGCTGTTGCGGGTATTCGCGCATCACACCCGTCTTCACCGTGTTCCAGACCCGGGTCCCCGGCGCCAGACCATCCGTTGCCTGCAAGGTGCGGATGAGGTTCCAGGCGAAGATCGAGTGGCCTTCCTTGCCTTCATCGGATACGGGCTCCTCCGCTCCGGAAGTAAGCACCAGCACCGAGCGCCGGCGCAGAACCTCCTCGGCGCTCAGCTCGGCGCCTGCGGATACCTTCTGCTCGCGCGTCAGACTGCCCGAGTAGCAGCTGTCGGAGACGAGGATCAGCTGTCGCGCCGGAATGGCGGCAAGCAGGCGCGAGATGTCGGTGTTGGAGATCCAGCCCTTGGCCGTCTTCACCGATGCGTCGACCGGGATCCAGTAGCCCATGTTGGTGTCGTCCATCAGGTAGCCGTGCCCGGCATAGAACAGCAGCACGCTGTCCTGCGGCCGCGCTTCGGCCGCAATCCGGTTGAGTTCCTCGATGATGCGCGCCTTGCCTGCATCGGTGACCACGCGGGTTTCGTAGCCGAAACGCGACTGCAGCACGCCGGCAATGCGCGTGACGTCGGCGACCGGTGTCTCCAGCGGGGGAATCGGTGCGGCGTAGCCGTTGTTGCCGACGAGCACCGCAAGCCTGCGTCGCGGCCCGGTGTCGGCGGGTGCCGCCTCGGCGCGCGCCAGGCAGGCTCCACCCTGGGGGCTCTGACCGGCCCCGCATTCGGCCACATCGGCAGCGGCCGGATTGCGACGCAACTCCTCCAGTGCCTCGCGATAAAGCAGGGTGCGCGCCTGATGGCGCTGCATCTGGATCGCCTGGAATTGCGCCACGCCCGGAATTCCGCCGGCAAACGGAGGCAGGCGCACCATCTGCGCACCTGATTCGCCCGTCGCAATGGCCAGAATCGCGATGGCAAACACGGAAAGCAATCTGGCAATCATCGCGTCTCCTCCAGCAGTTGCGACCAGTCGCGCGACCAGCAGCAGACATGGTCGAAATCCGCCACCTCGCGCAACCGGCCGCCGATGCGCGGCAAGGCACCGGCAACCAGTCGAGGCGGCACGACGTCGTCGCGACCGCCAACAAAATGCACCGCGTCGGCAAGCGGTGTCTTGACAGCCATGACGGGATCCATCGATCCGATCAATGGCGTCGACTTGTGCCACGCTGTCCATTCTGCCACCGCGATCGGCGCGGCAATAGTGAACAGCCGGTCAACATCGCTGCGCCGCGCCGCGAGCAACGTGGCCAGAACGCCACCGCCGGAGTAGCCGATCAGCCGCACCCGGCTTGAGTCCGTGGCGACCTTGAGTCGATCGATGAAGGCCATGTAGGCATTGACCACTTCGGGTGCAAAGCGGGAGTCGGTCCAGTAGGCCGGAGAGCATTCGGCGAGTTCGGCCGCGTCGAGGTACTGGCACGGCCGGCCGAGGTAGGCCACGGCCGGTGCCGGATCGGCGGCTGCCATGGCCAGCGCCATCGGTTCGAGCGGGGTCGGGTCGCGCGGCGGGTGGAATGGAGTCGGCCAGGCGGCGCCATCGCCCTCGATATATACGTTGAGAATCGCATCCCGGCGGACGGAGGAAACCCGCTTCATCACCAGAAGGCGAAACCTCCTCAGTTGCAGGGGCTGGGCATCGAAGCCACGCGCCGCACCCCACTCAACCACCGCCGCGCGAGAACCTCCGAAGCGATCAGCACTCGCACAGCCCGCCAGTCCGGCAACAAGGACCGCGCCAATGAAAAAGGCCGCGCGTTTAAGCGCGGCCCTGCAATGACCGAAACGCGTCAAGATCAGAAGCGCAAACCTATGTTGGCGGTCAGCGCGTTGTTCTTCTGGTTCGAGCGACCATCTTCCTGCGTATAGGCGATGCCGCCGGTTATTCCACTGGAGAGCGAGAAGAAGTTTAGGCCCAGTGCCCATTGCCAGGCGCTCTTGCCGACCGGGTCAGTAACAGCACCCGACGATGAACGCCGGTCACCGAGGTAGCTCAGGCCAAGGTAGGGCTGCACACCGTTGCCCATCCAGTAGCCGGCCTGCGCACCCAACTGCCAGCGGTCGACTTTGTTCTTCATCTCCGTATTCGCTATAGCGGTTCCATTGACCTTTGATTGGCCAAAGGCTTCTTCGCCATGCAGATAGCCGAACTTGCCGGTCACCTGGATTTCCTTGAACCACTGCGAGTAACTTAGGTTTGCCGCATAGAACGAGCGATCACCTTGGGATTCCATACCACCTGCAGCGGATGTCTTTCCGGAGCCAAGACCGAAGCTTGCGTCGAGCGCCAGTTCCTTGCTGATCTGATATCCAAGATACGGCGCAACTGCGTAGCCCTTCACTGTTGAAGCCGACCAAGCGTTCCCGGCACCCGGCTGGGTATTGCCGCTACCGTGGTCGAAGGCTGCTGACACGCCAATCACCATTCCGGGCGAGACCGCATAATCGGCACCCAGAACCGCGTTAGTCACGTCCATGTCGTTCTTGATCGCGCTGTTCTTAACCGTGTAAGACTGGCGTGTCGAACCGTCCATCACGTTGCCCCAAACATTCCAGGCGTTCTTTCCCCCTGCCGCCATGCCCTGTTGCGGCGTGCCAGCCAAGAGGCCCGGCCCAGCGTCACCCACCAGTCTGGCAGACAAGGCTCCGGAAATCGCCGAAATCTGCTGGAACGAAGACCCTGCCATTGTTACCTGCGAGGCGGAAGCACCGGCGGGAAAGCAGTGCGGATGGGCTGATACATATTCCGCAGGTGACGAATACGGCGAGCAGGAGCCGAAGTTCACGCAGCTTTGATAGCCAGAATAGAAAGACGAGTCACAGGGTACCGACCCGGAAGCACTTGCAGGGTTCCAGAACACTGCAAGCCCCAGAAGCAAGACCGCTGAAAAGAATCGAATGTTGGTCATGACGAGGCCTCCCCAAATCCCTAATTGGTCGAAGGTCATAAGGCTACGCCTATCTTTTCCGGCATTCAAGATCCGATGGCAAGCACCCCTTCTTCCAGCAACAGCAGTTATAACGCAGTAGGTACCGGCCTCACTTGCGGGACTCTCGCGCATTTCTAACCGCTTTTCGGTAGAGCGCAACAAGGAGCCCTGCCTCTGGGTTGCCGCGCCGCTCCTGCTGCAGATCAGCCATGGCGCGCTCGACGCGATCGAATTCGCGCAGCTCGAAGAGCCCGGACAGCAGGTAGATTTCGGGACTGAGGTCATCCGCGTCTGCCCGGCTCGCCCGCAGGCTTCGGTAGGCCTCGTCCAACCGACCCAGCGCGTCGGGCGTCGGCACTGCGCGTGTCCGAGCCGGCCGCGGATCGCCGGCATCGGGCGTGCGTGCGATCTGCCGCGCCGCCGCCATGGAAAGGCTGCGGATCTCGGCAGCGGCCAAGCCGTCGGGACGTCCTTCGCGCGTCGTCACTTCGAGGCGTCCCGGCCCGGACCAGGTTTCCTGGCGGCCGTTATCGAAGTAGACCAGGCGCAACCGGCTGCCGGGCTCGAGCGCGAGGCGATCCCCTTCACGCAGGCGGACGAGCGCCTCGATCGCGCCCAGCGAAGCCTCGCCGAGCCGTGTCACGCGGCCCTGGACCGAAATTGCCAGTGCCGCATCGGCAGCCGCGGCGATACCGGCAGCCAGCGCCAGGAAAGCAACGACAAGTAAGCGGGCGCTCACATCGCTAACCAAGGAACAGCCGGTAGGCAGGATTCGCCGATTCGTCCCAGAAGCGATAGCCGAGGTTCTTGAGGAAGGCGCGGAAATCCTTCATTTCCTTCGGCGGGACTTCCATGCCAACCAGCACGCGGCCGTAGTCGGCGCCGTGGTTGCGATAGTGGAACAGGCTGATGTTCCAGCCCGCGCTCATGCGGTTGAGGAAATTCATCAGCGCCCCCGGCCGCTCGGGAAACTCGAAGCGGTAGAGCAGCTCGTTCTTCACCTGCGGCGCATGGCCGCCAACCAGGTGGCGGATGTGCAGCTTGGCCATTTCGTCGTCGGTGAGGTCCAGCGTCGGATAGCCATACCGGCGCAACTGCGTGACCACCCGCGTTGCCTCGGCGCGGTTGGCGACCTGCATGCCGACGAAGACGTGGGCCTCGCCGGCGTCGTGGTAGCGGTAGTTGAACTCGGTGATGTTGCGGCTGCCGATCAGGCTGACGAACTTTTTGTAGGCACCGGGCTTCTCCGGCAGCGTCACGGCGAGCACGGCCTCGCGCTGCTCGCCGACCTCGGCGCGCTCGGCGACGAAGCGCAGCCGGTCGAAATTCATGTTGGCACCGGAAGCCACCGCCACCAGGGTCCTGCCATGGAGCTTGTTGCGCTTGGCCCACTCCTTGGCGCCGGCCACTGCCAGCGCACCGGCCGGTTCGAGGATGGAACGGGTGTCCTCGAACACGTCCTTGATAGCGGCGCAGATGGCGTCGGTGTCCACCAGAACCATCTCGTCCACGTAGTCCTGGCAAAGGCGGAAGGTCTCCTGGCCGACGTATTTCACGGCCGCGCCGTCGGCAAAAAGTCCCACGGAATCCAGCCGCACGCGCTTGCCGGCCTTGAGTGAGCGGTCCATGGCATCGGCATCCATGGCCTCGACGCCGATCACTTTGGTACCCGGTCGCAGGCGCTTGATGTAGGCCGCCACCCCGGCGATCAGGCCGCCGCCGCCGACGCAGCAGAACACGGCGTCGATCGGGTCCGGATGCTGACGCAGGATCTCCATGCCGATGGTGCCCTGGCCGGCAATCACATCCGGGTCGTCGAAGGGGTGCACAAAGGACAGCCGCTGCTTCTTCTCGAGTTCGAGCGCATGGGCATAGGCGGCGTCGTAGGAATCACCCGCCAGCACCACTTCCACCATGGCGCCGCCGTGCTTTTTCACCGCGTCGATCTTGATCTGCGGTGTCGTCACCGGCATCACGATGACGGCCCGGCAATCCAGCTTGCGCGCCGAGAGCGCCACGCCCTGGGCGTGGTTGCCAGCCGAGGCACAAATCACGCCGCGCTTGCGCTGCGCCGGCGGCAGGTGGGCAATCTTGTTGTAGGCGCCGCGCAGCTTGAAGCTGAACAC
>CAYTFA010000154.1:0-5440 GCA_964436755.1 uncultured Rhodocyclaceae bacterium
GCGATCCGGCGCAGATCGTCTTCTACCCGAACTACTTCAAGTGGATGGACATCGCGGCGCTGCATTTCTTCAACGCCTGCGGCATCGAGAGCTGGCGCCAGACCAAGGCCGAGTCCGGCATCATCGGCGCGCCGCTGCTGGGCGCCACGGCCAACTTCGTCAGCTCGGCGACCTATCCCGAGACCATCGAGGTCGACACCAGCGTACTCGAGATCACCGGCAAGGCGTTCAAGCTCAAGCACGTGATCCGGCGCGGCGAGACCGTGCTGGTCGAAGGCGAGGAAAAGCGCATCTTTGCCATCGAGGACCCGGCCGACCCCAAGCGCATCAAGGCCGTCGGCATTCCTGAACACCTCCTGAAGCAGTGGCAATGAACTATTCCGCTCCGATCACCGACATCCGCTTCCTGCTCGACGAAGTCGCCGGCCTGCCGCAGATCACGGCCCTGCCCGGCTGCGAGGAGGCGACGCCCGATCTCGTCGCCGCCGTGCTGGAAGAAGCCGGCAAGTTCGCCGCCGGCGTGCTGGCGCCGCTCAACCCGGTTGGCGACCGCCAGGGCTGTCGCCTGGAGCACGACAAGGTGCTCACGCCCGAGGGTTGGACCGAAGCCTACAGGCAGTTTGCAGAGGGCGGCTGGGTTGGCCTCGGGCTTTCTCCCGAGTATGGCGGCCAGGGCTTGCCCAAGTGCGTGGCGACTCCCGTGTGGGAGATGTGGTTTTCGGCCAATACCGCCTTCACCATGCTGCCGCAGCTCAACACGGGCGAGTCCGAGGCGCTGTTGATCGCCGCCAGCAACGAGCTGAAGTCGGTGTATCTGGAAAAGCTGGTGACCGGCGAGTGGGGCGGCACCATGAACCTCACCGAGCCGCAGGCCTGCTCGGACCTCGCCGCCATCCGCACCCGCGCCGAGCCGCAGTCGGACGGCAGCTACCGCCTGTCGGGACAGAAGATCTTCATCTCCTATGGCGAACACGAGATCACGCCCAACATCGTGCATCTGGTGCTGGCGCGCCTGCCCGATGCGCCCCCCGGCGTGAAGGGCATTTCGATGTTCCTCGTTCCCAAGTACCTGGTGAATGCCGACGGCAGCCTGGGCGCGAAGAACGACCTCAAGTGCGTCGGCATCGAGCACAAGCTCGGCATCCACGGCAGCCCGACCTGCGCCATGAGCTTCGGCGACAAGGGCGGAGCGGTGGGCTACCTCGTCGGCCAGCCCAACCGCGGCCTCGAATACATGTTCATCATGATGAACGAGGCGCGCTTCGGCGTCGGCGTGCAGGGCATCGGCATCGGCGAGCGGGCCTACCAGCAGGCGCTGGCCTTCGCCAAGGAGCGTGTGCAGGGCCGCGACGCGGTGACCGGCGCCGCCGGCCAGCCCATCATCTGCCATCCCGACATCAAGCGCATGCTGCTTTCGATGCGCGCCCGCATCATGGCCATGCGCGCGCTGGCCCTGACGGCCGCCGGCTGGTTCGACATCGCCCGTCATGCGACGGACAAGGCCGCGGCCGAGAAGGCGCGGCGCTACATCGACCTGCTGATGCCGGTGGTAAAGGGCTGGTGCACCGAGACCTGCCAACAGATCTGCTACGACGCGATCCAGATCCACGGCGGCATGGGCTTCGTCGAGGAGACCGGCATCGCCCAGCATTACCGCGATGCCCGCATCATCACCATCTACGAGGGCACCACGGGCATCCAGGCCAACGACCTGATCGGACGCAAGATCCTGCGCGAGAATGGCGCTACGGCGCGCGAGCTGATCGCCGAGATTCGTGACGTCGCCGCCGAGCTATCGGCAACGCCGGCGCTTGCGGCGCTGGGCGCGCGGCTGGCCGAGGACGTCGACGCGCTGGAACGCGCGCTGGAATGGACTCTGGCCAACGGTCGCGACAACCTGGCCGGCGTGCTGGCCGGCGCCGTGCCCTTCCTGCAACTGCTCGGCTGCGTGTGCGGCAGTTGGCAGATGGGACGTGTGGCGCTGGCGGCGTCGGCACCGGCCGATGCGTCGGACTGGGACAGCGATTACCTCAAGAGCCTGGTCGAGCTGGCGCGCTTTTACGCGCACGGGCTCGGTGTCCAGGCCCAGGCCTGGTCGGCTGCGGTCACCGGTGCCGGCGCTACCGCCGGAGCCTTCGCACTCGAACTCTGAATGCCTCCGGGCGTCGCCGCTCAGCGACGCTCGCTCTTGTAAAGCGCGAGTCCGAGCAGAACGCCGCCCAGCGCCGCCGTTCCGGTGACCCACAGGGCATCGCGCCACAGTCCGCTGGCGGCTACGAGGGCGGCGATCGCCGGCGGGCCGATGAAGGGCCCCAGATTGCCCACTTGCATGAACAGGCCCTGCAAGGTACCGATCTGCCGCGGCGTGCGGGCCAGGTACGCCGAGGCAGAGAGTACCGAGGCGGGTATCAGCCCTCCGGCGAAGGACAGCAGCACGCACAGGGCGTAGCGCACGAGGTCCGGCAGTCCGTCGAGGAAGATGCCCATGCTGCAAAGGCCCGTGAAGAGGTTGGCGGCGACGATCAGACGGCTGCGCGCGAAGCCGCGCTGCAGCAGGCGGCCACCGATCAGGTTGCCCGGCACGTTGGCCAGCACCATCGCACACGAGAGCAGCGCAACGGCGCTGAGGCCGAGGTCGCGCTGCTCCTTGAGGAAGGTCGGCAGCCAGATGATCAGCGCGTAGTGCTGCAGGGTCCAGCACATCATGGCGAAGGCCAGCAGCCAGGGCGCAGGGCGGGCCAGCGCCGCACGCGCCGTGGGCCAGATCGGCTCGTCGTTGGCGGCGTGCGCCGACAGGGCATAGGCCGGCTCGGCGCGGCGCACCGCCAGTGCCGCCGCTGCCAGGGCGACCAGGGCCACCCACCACAGGGCGCGCCAGCCGCCGAGCGGCAGCGCCAGCGTGGCCAGCAGCATGATGAGCCCGACCCCCGCAGGCAGGTAGGAACTCCAGATGCCGAGCGCGAAGCGGCGATCCTGCGGAGCGGCGGCGGCAGTCAGCAGCGCAGGTGCCGAGACCACGGTGGCGATCATGCCGGCACCTTCGAGGAAGCGCGATAGCAACAGCAGCGACCCGCCGCCGGCGGCAATGGCCAGCAGGCCGCCCAGCAGGCTTGCGGCGATTCCGGCGTAGCAGGTGCGCAGTGCGCCGAGGCGGTCGCCGAGCAGACCGAAGAGCAGTCCGGTGCACACGGCCAGGCTGTTGATCATCGACGAGAGCCAGCCTGCGGCGACCAGAGAAAGACCGAATTCGGCGCGCAACGCCGGCAGCGCGATCGGTACCTTGCCCACGTTTAGGGCCACGGCCACACCGCATGCCGCAGCCGCCAGCACCGCACGCCAATCGGTCGAAGTTCGCATCGGCGGATTGTAGGCGGGGCACTCCCGCGCCGGCCATGCCGGGGCGCGATAGCAGCTAGCGGGAAGTGGCTGTACCATTGCCCGCATGAACCTCAAGCAGCTGGAGTATTTCGTCCGAGTTGCCGAACTGGGCAGCTTCAGCAAGGCAGCGCTGGTGCTCAACATCGCGCAGCCGGCGCTGTCGCGCCAGGTACGCCTGCTCGAGACGGACCTGCACGTGAACCTGCTGACGCGAAATGGCCGCGGCGTGGTGCTGACCGAAGTAGGGCAGCGGCTGTTCGACCACAGTGTAGGCATACTTCAGCTCGTTGCACGGGCGGAGGAGGATATTGCGGCGGCGCGTGATGAACCCGCCGGGCGCATCGTCGTCGGCCTGCCGCCGAGCATAGGCCGGCGCCTGACCCTGCCGCTGGTCGAGACCTTTCGGCGGCATCTGCCCGGCGCGCGCCTGGCGATCGTCGAGGGACTCTCCGCCCACCTGGCGGAATGGATAGCGACCGGCCGTGTCGACCTCGGATTGATCTACAACCCGGAGCCGAATCCGGCGCTGGAGACGATGCCCGTGCTGGAAGAGCCGCTAGGACTCGTGTGTCCGGCGCCGCCGCGCGGCGCACGGGCCAAACCGCTGGCGCTGGCCGAGCTGGTCGGTTTTCCGCTGATCCTGCCCGAGCGTACGCACGCCATACGAAAGCTGCTCGAAACCCATGCGGCGCTAGCCAACCTGAAGCTCGACGTGCGCATGGAGGTTTCCGGTGTGCCGGCCATCCTCGACCTGGTCGCTGCCGGCCATGGCTTTGCCATCCTTACCGAAAGCGCGCTGGCTGCCTTCGGCACACCCGGCACGTTCGCACTGCGGCCACTGGTCGATCCACCATTGACCAGCACGCTGTTCATCGCTGTTTCGGCACACAAGCCGACCACGCCGCTCGGCCGCCGCACGCTGCGTTTGGTGCAGGAGCTGCTCACCGCGCCGCGTCAGCCAGGGCCCATAACAAAACGCGATAACTAGTAGTCCGGGCCCCGGCTTGGAGCGGCATGGGGCATTTGCCAGAATGCCCGCATGGAAAATCCGCTGCTCGGCATCTCCTCGATGGCAACCCGCCAGGTGCTGGCTGAACTCGCCAAGGCATACAAGGCGGCCGCGGGCATCGAGCTCGTAATCGAATCGGTCGGCGGTGTCGATGCCGCTCGGCGCGTTGCCGCGGGTGAAACATTCGATGTGGCGATCCTCGCTGCCGATGCCATCGATGCGCTGATTGCCGAAGGCAGCGTGCGCCCGGGGTCCCGCGCCGATCTGGTGCGGTCGGAGGTGGCGATCGCGGTGCGTGCGGACGCTTCCGTCCCCGATGTTTCGACCGAAGCAGCGCTGCGTGCGGCGGTGCTCGGCGCAACGGGAATCGGCTATTCGACCGGCCCCAGCGGCACCGCTCTCATGAAGCTGTGCGAGCGCTGGGGCATTGTCGATCAACTGGGCGAGCGCATTGTCCAGGCGCCTGCCGGCGTGCCGGTGGCGCAACTGGTGGCCGAGGGCCGGGTCGAACTCGGTTTCCAGCAACTGAGCGAAATGCTTGGCGCGCCCGGCATCCGCGTGATCGGCGGCATGCCGCCCGGCACCGAAATCGTCACCGTTTTTTCCGGCGGCATCTGCACCGCGTCTGCACATCCCGAGGCCGTGCGCGCGCTGCTCGCCTGGCTGCAATCTTCCGTCACGGCCGACACCAAGCGCCGCAACGGCATGGAACCCGCATAGGAGCCCACTCAGTGATCATCGACATCCACGGCCACTACACCACGGCGCCCAAGGCGCTCGAAGACTGGCGCAACCGCCAGATCGCCGGCATCAAGGACCCTTCCGCGATGCCGAAGGTTTCGGAACTGAAGATCAGCGACGACGAGCTGCGCGAGACCATCGAGACCAATCAGTTGAAGAAGATGAAGGAGCGCGGCTCCGACCTCACCGTCTTCTCGCCGCGTGCCAGCTTCATGGCGCACCACATCGGCGACTTCAACGTCAGCAGTACCTGGGCGGCGATCTGCAACGAGCTGTGCCACCGCGTCGCGAAGCTGTTCCCGGATCACTTCA
>CAYTFA010000155.1:0-5439 GCA_964436755.1 uncultured Rhodocyclaceae bacterium
GTGGGTGCAGGAGTTGCAGGTGCCGCCGCCGGCGCCGGCGGTGGACTTTCCGTACGTGGGGGCGACTCGGCGGCGGCGTAGCTGAGCACCATCGCGGAGTTGCCCGTAAGCGAAACATGGTGGGGCAGGAACCCCTGGGCATTCTTTAGCTGCTCGTCGATGCGCGATTGGGCGCAGGCCTTGATCTCGTCCGCCGACAAGCCGCCACTGCCGTCGGTATCCCGTGCCGCCCCCGACAGACAGGCCAGCCACGCCTGCGAAGCGACGCCGCCCCTGCCGGGCTGGTCGAGCGAGATCTCGCTGTCGCGGGCAGCGGCGATGTGCACGAAATTGCCGCCGCCGCTTCCCGGCGCCTTGACCAGCTGGATGTTGCGGGTAAGGACGTTGGTCGGCTTGGTGCAGGATGTGCCGGGCGCAATGTACGACTTGGGTGTGTACGCCTTCGGGCCGGCTGCCCGCGTCGTCACGCCGCCGGAGTGGCAGGCGTCGATGAACATGATCGTCTTCTGGGCGTTTTGCGAAATGCGCTTGAGGCGCGCCTCCAGTTCCGTGTCGATCAGCGGCGTACCATCCACCGTGATCAATGATTCCGCGCAACGCTCGCTTCCATTCTCCTCCTGCACGAGCTGGCGTCCGCCATGGCCGGAGTAATAAATGAAGACCTGACTGTTGCCGTCCAGTCGCGACTCGAGTTCGTCCAGTGCGCGCCGCATGCCGTCGATGGTCAATTCGCCATCCCGATACTTGCGGATGTTGGCCTCGGGAACGCCCAAGCGCTTGGCGATTTCGGTGGCGGTCGCGGTGTCGTAGGGGACGCCGGTCAGCTTCGGGATGTCTCCGCGATAGTCGCCGATGGTCATGATGAGAGCATGGGCGGACGCCAGGGCCGGCTTGGTGTAGCCGCGCACGCCGGTGGTGGCGATCAGGTTGCCCCGCCCGCTGCGCCCGTCGTCCATTTGCAGGAGGGTGGCAGCGGACGGCTTGGGCGCAGGCTTCCGCTCTTGCGCCGACGCGTGGCCGGCGGCGAGGGCGGTGGCGGCCAGCATGAGCGCGCACGCCACGGCGGGACGGATAGCATCGGTCATGGTGTCACCCTTTCCTTGTCTGCGTCGTTCGCTGCGGCCTTCAGGGCATCGAGAATCGCGGTGCGGGCGCCCGCGCGCCAGCCGCCGGAATTCTCCCAGCGGACATCCGCCACCTCGCGCCCGAAGCGCAATCGCTCGCCCCACCGCGCCTGCGGTTCGGCGCTTCGCAGCACGACCTCGGCCGCGTCCATTTCCGCCACGTAGTCCGCCGCTTCTTCGGCCGCGAGCCAATATAGCATCACGAACTCGGTGAAGGCGCTGCGCACGAAGCCCGGATCCTCGATGATGTCGGCGATGCGCGCCACTCCTGACTTCGAGCGGGCCACCAGGCGATCAATCTGGCGCAGCAGGCGCCTGCGCTCACCGGGCGTGGCGCCATCGAGCCGGATGGCGAGTACGGCAAGGCGGCGCCGACCCGTCTGCAGCGTTGCAAGATCGTCGACCGGGCCGTTGGCCAGTGACCGCGTCGAGAAGCCGTGGTAGAGCCGAGCCACGGTGAAATAGGCGAGGCCGAGGGACAGCGGTGCCGACACGTCGAGGTACCAATGGCTGAAGTTGAGGGTCAGGTAGGCCACCGATACCAGGCCGGCCTGCAGTCCGCCGAACAGGGAATCGAAGACCTGTATGCGCACCCGAAGGTAAAGCGCGGTCGCCATGCCCCAGATCAGCGCCAGGGCGGCACCGACCATCAGCCAGCGCGGTCGTTCGCGCAGCCAGTCGCCGTGCTTGAAATTGTCGATCGCCGTGGCCAGGATTTCGACGCCGGGATGGATGCGCGCCACCGGCGTGCCCTTGATATCGAAGAGGCTGGGTGCGGTCGAGCCGATCACGAGGATCTTGTTGCGGAACTCGCTGGCGGGGCGGGTGCCGGCGCCTTCGACGAGGTCGCGGTAGAGGTCGGCGAAGGGGACATAGCGATAGGTGAACGGCGGACCGCGCCAGTTGAGCAGTACCTCGCGCTGCGTGGCGCCGGGAAACGCGAATTCCTCGGCGATGCGGGCAGGCAGGGAGGGAATGCGCCATCCGGCGTGCTCGATCCACGATGGAAACCGGCGCACGACCCCGTCGCGGTCGGGATCCACCTGGTGGGTTCCAAGCCGGCCATTGTCGATCGCGGCAGGGACCTTTGGAAGGATGACGGCAATGGTGGCCTGTGCGTCGGCACGGGCCGGGTCGCCGAGCGGGCGCACGCCGGGCAGCATGCCGGGCTGGATTCGTGACAGACGGTCGTTCTGCGGATCGAGCCGGAGCATGGGAAAGAACGTCGTCCGCGAGGCGGCAATGGTCGCGTCGAATGCCTCGTCGCTGCGGGGGCGCAGGGTATCGCGGTCGGCGAAAAGGATGTCGAAGACTATGGCCTGCGGCCCCTGCGCCTCGACGGCGGCAACGAAGCGGCCGAAAACCTCGTTCGCCCATGGCCAGCGGCCATGCCGGGGTGCCATGGCCGCGAGGCTGGCCTCGTCGATGTCCACGATCACGATGTCCCTGTCGGCGGGCGGCACGGAGAATCGGTGCGAAACGAGGAAGTCGAACAGGCGGATCTCGGCGGCATTGAGCATGCCCGTCACGCCTGTGTCGGCGATGATGGCGAGCGAGAACACGACGGCGAGGACAAGATAGGCGTGCCCGCCGGCCCTGCGCACGAAGGCGTTCAAGCCGCGCCGCGCTACCCTGCCGCGCTCTGCCATCGCCCGCGGCTTCATCGCAGGAAGTAGGCCAGGAGCGCGAAGGCGATGTCGACGAGAAACACGGCGACGAGGCCGCCGCCGACCGCCTGCATCGCGGCCGACGATACCCCCTGCGTCGAGCGCCCGCCGCTGCTGCCGTGGTGCGTTGCGACGACGCCGGCAAGCCAGCCCATGCAGGCTGCCTTGGCCAGCGACACGATGCCGACCACCGGCGAAGCGAAGTCGAAGAAGCGTGCGGCAATGTCGAACAGCGGTGCGTTGAGAAGGAGGGCCGAGGCGATCCAGCCGCTGATGACGGCGACCGCCTGGAACAGCGCCGTCGCCACCGGCAGCGCAATCGCCATGGCCGCGACGCGGGGCAGCATCAGGTACTCCGCCACGGGCACGCCCATCCGGCGCAGCGCGCGGAACTCGTCATGGACGCCCATCACCGCCAGCTCGGAGGCAATCGTGGCACTGCTGCGGGCGACGATCACCAGCGCGGTCAGCAGCGGTGCCAGTTCGAAGAAGAGACCGAAGACCAGGAGGCGTTGCGTCAGATCGCTGTCCTGTCCGGCCAGTGCGCCGGCCTGGGTTACGGTGGTGGCGCCGGTGATGGCGGCGAGGGTAAGGACCACCGGCAGCGCCGAAATCCCGACGGCATGAATCTGCCGGGCAAGCTCGTCGCGCAGCAATTCGTCCCGCCACGCCCCGAGGCGGCTGAGGCTGAAGTAGCAGAGCGTGGCATAGCCGCCGAGGCGGGAGGCATCGCGCGGCATCAGGTCTTGTCCGCCATCGTCGAAGTCCGCTTGCCTAGCGACGGTTTCCATCCCCAGACGTGGATGGGGCCGCGTCCCTTGATCGGAACCTCGCCCAGATCGACCAGCCCGCCGGCGAATCCCACGGCACCGGCTACCGCATGCGAACAGACGACCGGATAGCCGACTTCCTTGGTCAGACCTTCGAGCCGCGACGCGGTGTTCACCGGATCGCCTATGACGGTGAAGTCACGACGCTTGCGCGATCCGACGTAGCCGGCCAGCACCTCGCCTGTGTGGATGCCGATGCCGATCTCGAGGGGAGCGATGCCTTGCGCGGAGAGCGACAGGTTCAGGCGCGCGATACGCGCCAGCATGTCGTGTGCGGCCTCGAGTGCGTTTCGCGCAGGCGCGGGCAGGGGCTGCGGCAGTCCAAAGGTCGCCATCAGTCCGTCGCCGATGTATTTGTCGATCGCGCCCCCGCGGGCGTGGATCGCCGCTGCGGCCTCGCCATAGAAGCGGTTGAGCAGGTCGATCATGGCCTCGGGGGTCGCCTGCGCGCTGCGCTGCGTGAATCCCCTGATGTCGGCGAAGAGGATCGTCACCGTGCAGCGCTCGCCGTCCCGGTCCGGCTGCAGGTTGCCGTGCAGGATGGCGCGCATCACCTGCGGGCTGACATGGCCGGCAAACGCGCTGCGCAGCATCTGCTTTTCGCGGTAATGGCGCACTGACTCATAGGCCAGGCGCGCGAAGAAGGCGACGAGGCAGGCGGCCAGCGCGCTCGCCGCCGGCAGGTAGTGGCCGTGCCAGAGGCCGATCGTGGTGCCGGCAAGGATCGCTGTGAGCGCCGCCGCAAGTGCCACGCTCTTGCGCCAGCCGTTGCGGCCGAACCAAAGCAGGGTGCACAGCGCGGCAAACGCCATGGCCCAGGTGTCGTCGACGCGCTCGATGAGTCCTCGGCCCAACAGCGACCGCAGAGCCTGCACATGCACGACCGCCCCGGGCTGCGAGAGGGAGCCGCGATCCCAGCCGGCGAGGCTGACGGGTAGCCGGAAGCGCGTTTCGTTGGGCAGCAGGCTGGCGACGACGACAATGCGCCCGCCGAGACGCTGCCTGATGGCGCCCGTGTCGCCGCGATGCTGGGCGTCCAGCAGTTGCAGCATCGGCACATACTCGATCTCGGTGCCGACGCTGTAGTCGATCAGCCCGCGCGGCGAGCCCTCGCGCCCCATTTGACGCGCCAGCGCCTGCGCGAAGGGCTCCAGCTTCTCGTCGATCGCGCAGCGCCGGGAACTGATTCGCCGCACGATGCCGTCGCTGTCCTCGCAAAGAACCAGGGAGGCGAGCTTTCCGGCGCCGGCAGCGGCAGCCAGCTCCGGGGCGATTGGGCGCAAGTGCCGGTCCAGCCCCGGCGCCTGCCCGACCACCAGGGGTGCCGCTTCGCTCAGGCGGCGCAGCCCGGCAATCAGGGGTTGATCGATGTCCTTGACGATGAAGCCGTACGAGCGCACCGGAAGCGGTATCGCCAGGCCCACCGCAGCGGGCTTCGCATCGGCGATCGCGGAAAACAACTCGCCCAGCTGGCGATGCCAGAGCGCATACGGCTCGGGTATGGTTCCGTAAGCCTGTTCGTCGATGCCGACAACGACGATCTCCTGCGGCGGCTGGTACGAGACCGCGGTGCGCAACCAGCGCATCTCGAGGTTGAAGACCGCCAGGTCGAGCTGCCTCAGTTCGCGCGACGACATGAGCGCGGCCGCCAGCATGGCGGCAACGAGGAATCCGATCAGGATGTCCCGGGGGAGGCGAAGCATCCGGGAATTATGTCATGCCCCTTAGTTGTAGCGGTCGCGGCCGGGCTGGTCGGCCCGAGCAATGATGGCCGGGAGTTCGTCGCGGAGGAAACGTAGCGTCGCCGCATCGCTGATG
>CAYTFA010000156.1:0-5425 GCA_964436755.1 uncultured Rhodocyclaceae bacterium
GCCGATGGCTTGCAGCCGCCCACGGCGAAGCGCCGCGTGATCTACAGCCGCGAGGCGGGAAGCCCGATGTTCCAGGCACACCACCAGCCGTTCAACTACTTCGCACGTTTTGCGCCGGGCACGCCGGACCGCGAGCGGCACCTCAAGGACGGGGCGGATTTCCTCGCCGCGATCGATGCCGGCACGCTGCCCCAGGTGGCCTTCTACAAGCCGGCCGGTGTGGTCACCCAGCATCCGAGCTACACCGACCTCGCGCAGGGCGATGCGCACCTCGACGAGGTGCTGCAGCGGCTGCGCAGAAGCCCGCAGTGGGCGAAGATGGCGATCATCCTCACCTACGACGAGAACGGCGGCTTTTGGGACCATGTGCCGCCGCCGGCCGGCCCGGGACGATCCGACCGCTGGGGGCCCGGGACGCGCATCCCGGCCATCGTGATCTCTCCGGTCGCGCGCCGGGGCTACATCGACTCGACGCCCTACGACACGACGTCCATCCTCAAGCTGATCACGCGCCGCTTCGCCCTCGAGCCGCTGCCCGGCGTGCGCGAAAAGGCAGGCGACCTGACGGCCGCGTTCGACTTCGCCGTCCGCTAGACGGACGAACTCAGGCGGCCTTCCTGCCGGCCTTGGCCTTGGCCGCCGCCGCGTGCTGCGCGGCGTAGGCCTGGTGGGCGGCCGCTTCGGCCTGGCCCACGCCGACCGGGAAGCCCATGTCGGAAAGCACCGAGCCGAGGGCGGACAGCGAAAGCATGACGTTCTCCGCCTTGCACGAATAGCCCATCAGCCCGAAGCGCCAGATCTTGCCGGCGAGCGGGCCAAGGCCGGCGCCGATCTCGAGGTTGAAGTCGGCCAGCAGGCGCTTGCGCACCTCCGCTTCGGCGACGCCTTCCGGCACGTGCACCGCGTTCATCTGCGGCAGGCGCGCGCCCTCGCGCACGACGAAGCGCAGGCCCATGGCCTCGAGGCCGGCCTTGAGCGCCAGGTGGTGGCGCTGGTGGCGCGCCCAGGCGCGCTCGAGTCCTTCCTCGCGCAGCAGCAGCAGCGCTTCGTGCAGCGCATAGAGGCTGTTGCCGGGCGCCGTATGGTGGTAGGTGCGCTGCGTCTCGCCCCAGTAGGCGAGCACCAGGTTGAGGTCCATGAACCAGCTTTGCACCTTGGTCCTGCGCGCCTTGACGCGGGCGATGGCGGCATCGGAGAAGGACACCGGGGAAAGGCCCGGGGTACATGAAAGACATTTCTGGCTGGCCGAATAGGTGGCGTCGGCGCGCCATTCGTCGACCAGCACGGGCGTGCCGCCGAGCGAGGTGACCGCGTCGACGATGGTCAGCGCGCCGGCCTTGCGCGCGATGTCGATCAGCGCCTTGGCGTCCGATTGAGCACCGGTCGAGGTTTCGGCGTGGACGAAGGCGACCACTTTCGTATCGGGATGGGCCTTCAATGCATCGGCAAGCTTCTGCGGATCGACCGGATCGCCCCAGGCGTCCTCGACGATCACGGGCACGCCGCCGGAGCGCTCGACGTTTTCGATCATGCGCCCGCCGAACACGCCGTTGCGGCAGACGATGACCTTGTCGCCGGGCTCGACCAGATTGACGAAGCAGGTCTCCATGCCCACCGAACCGGGGCCGGAGAGCGGAAAGGTCAGCGGATTGCGCGTCTGGTACGCGTAACGCAGCAGCTCCTTGAGTTCTTCCATCATGCCGACGAAGATCGGATCGAGGTAGCCGACGACGGGCTGGCCGAGCGCGGCGATGGTGCGCGGATGCATCTCGGACGGGCCGGGGCCCATCAGGGTGCGCAGCGGCGGGTGGAACGAGGCGATCTTCTTGGGCGCGGGCAGGAGGCTCATGTTCGGCTCAGGGTTGATTCAGAAAAAATCCCGGCGCGCGGCCGGGATCGCAATGGGAAGGCGGGAGATTCAGAAGGTGCCGATCACCCACATGGGCACGCGCAGGCCGGCATCCTTGGAATCCATGCGCACCCATTTGCCGTCGCCGCTGTTGTCGATCAGATAGTAGGCCACGCCGTGCGACGGCGTCACCTTCATCATGTAGAGCTTGCCGCTCATGCGGTACTCCTCGACCTTGTCCTCGCCGCGGCGGACGATGGTGACCTGCGGCTCGAGCGAATCGCCGGCCACGCCGGGCGGCGGCGGGGGCGGCTCGGGCAGCGGCTCGAGCTTGGGCGGCCGGGTCTGCGCGGCGACGTTGAGTGCCACGGCGGAAATCAGTAAAACGAGCAGGCGGCGCATGGGAAATCCCCGGAACAGAGGGTTCCAGTGTATCAAAGGTTGAGCAGCAGCTCGTGCTCTTCGGGCACCGGAACCAGCCCGTGCGCGGCGTAGTGGTCGATGATGGCCGCGACCACGGCTTCGGGTTCATCGATCACCTGCAGAAGGTCCATGTCCTCGGGATTGATCATGCCGCCGGCCACCAGTTGGGCGCGGAACCAGTCGAGCAATCCGCCCCAGAACTGCGAGCCGACCAGGATCAGCGGCATGCGCGGCGTCTTGCCGGTCTGGATCAGGGTCAGCGCCTCGAGCAGTTCGTCCAGCGTACCGAAGCCGCCGGGCATCACCACATACGCGGAAGCGACGCGAACGAACATGTACTTGCGCGCGAAGAAGTGGCGGAAGGTCTGCGAGATGTCCTGGTAGGGGTTGGTCTTCTGTTCGTGCGGCAGCTGGATGTTGAGGCCGATGGAGAGGCTCTTTCCCTCGAAGGCGCCCTTGTTGGCCGCTTCCATGACGCCGGGACCCCCGCCGGAAACGACGGCAAAGCCGGCGTCGGAGAGCAGCCGCGCGATGGTTTCGGTGAGCCGGTAGGACTCACAGCCGGGCGCGATGCGCGCGCTGCCGAAGATCGAAACGGCGGGCCGCACGGCGGCCAGCCGCTCGGTGGCCTCGACGAACTCTGCCATAATGCCGAAGACCCGCCAGGCCTCGCGCGCACTGGTCGCGGCATGGCCGACGGGACGCGCATCGAAGGGCCTCGCGCCCCGCGTCAGGGCCTTTGGCAGCTTTTCCTTCTCGTTCATTTCCCGCTACTCCCAATGGCCACGCTTCTGCTCGTCGACGGCTCGTCCTACCTGTACCGGGCCTTCCATGCCCTGCCGGACCTGCGCACCTCGGGCGGGGAACCGACCGGCGCGATACGCGGCGTGCTGTCGATGCTGCGCGTGCTCGAAGCCGACTATAAGGCAGATTATCGCGCCGTGGTATTCGACGCGCGCGGCAAGACCTTCCGCGACGAGTGGTATCCGGAGTACAAGTCGCACCGGCCGCCGATGCCGGACGACCTGGCCGCGCAGATCGAACCCCTGCACGAGTGCATCCGCGCCTCCGGCTGGCCGCTGCTGATGGTCGAGGGGGTCGAGGCCGACGACGTCATCGGCACGCTGGCGCGCCAGGCGGCCGCCGCCGGCATGGACTGCGTGATCTCCACCGGGGACAAGGACCTTGCCCAGTTGGTCGGTCCCCGCGTGCGGCTGGTCAACACCATGAACAACGAAGTGCTGGACGAGGCCGGGGTCAAGGCCAAGTTCGGCGTCCCGCCCGAGCGCATCGTCGACTACCTGGCGCTGATCGGCGACAGCGTGGACAACGTGCCCGGCGTGCCCAAGGTGGGACCCAAGACCGCCGCCAAGTGGCTCGATGCCTACGGTTCGCTCGACGCCATCGTCGCCAATGCGAGTGACATCGGCGGGGCGGTGGGCGAAAACCTGCGCAACCATCTGGGCTTCCTTCCGCTGGGCGTGAAGCTGGTCACGGTCGCCTGCGAGCTGCCGCTGCCCGTGGCGGTGGGCGACCTCGCACCGCAGGCGCCGGATACGGCGAAGCTGGAAGGCCTTTTCGCACGGCTCGAATTCAAGGGCTGGCTGCGCGAACTCAAGGGCGAAGCGCCCGCCCCCGCTCCGCGCGCCAAGGCGGCACCGGCAGCTGCGGCAACGCCCGCGGAACCCGCTACCGGGGTCGAGCCCGACCGCAGCCGCTACGAATGCATTCTGGACGAGGCCACCCTCGACGCCTGGCTGGCGCGCATCGACACCGCAGCGCTGACCTCGCTCGATACCGAGACCACCGACCTCGACCCCATGCGCGCCAGGCTGGTCGGCATCTCCTTCGCCGTGGCCGGGGACGCCAATTCGGACGGCGCCATCCGCGCCGCCTACCTGCCGCTCGGCCACCATTACGCCGGCGCGCCGGAGCAACTGCCGCTGGAGCCCACGCTGGGGCGGCTCAAGCCCTGGCTGGAATCGGCGCGACATGCCAAACTCGGCCAGCACCTCAAGTATGACCGCCACGTCTTCGCCAACCACGGCGTCGCCCTGCGCGGGATAGCCGAGGACACGCTGCTGCAGTCCTACGTGCTCGAATCGGACAAGGGTCACGACCTCGGCGGGCTGGCACTGCGCCATTGCGGGCTTTCGACGATCGCCTACGACGACGTCACCGGCAAGGGCGCCAACCGTATCTCATTCGCCCAGGTCGCGGTCGAACGCGCCACGGATTACTCGGCCGAGGATGCCGACGTCACCCTGCGCGTGCACGACGTATTGCGCCCGCGCCTCGCCGCCGAGCCCGCGCTGGAGGCGCTTTACCGCGACCTCGAGTTGCCGGTAGCCGAGGTGTTGTTCCGCATGGAGCGCAACGGCGTGCTGATCGATGCCGCGGCGCTGGCGCAGCAGAGCGACGAGCTCGGACGCAAGATCATGGCGCTGGAGGCCGAGGCGCAACAGCTGGCCGGCCAGCCCTTCAACCTCAACTCGCCCAAGCAGCTGGCCGAAATCCTCTTCGGCCAACAGGGCCTGCCGGTGGTGAAGAAAACGCCTTCGGGCGCGCCGTCTACCGACGAGGAAGTGCTGGAGAAGCTGGCTGAGGACTACCCTCTGCCGAAGAAGATTCTCGAACACCGCAGCTTCGCCAAGCTGAAGAACACCTACACCGACAAGCTGCCGAAGATGATCGACCCGGCCACCGGCCGCGTGCACACCAGCTTCGGCCAGGCCACCGCCGTCACCGGGCGACTGGCGTCCACCGATCCCAACCTGCAGAACATCCCGATCCGCACCGCCGAGGGCCGACGCATCCGCTCGGCCTTCGTCGCGCCGACCGGGCACCAAATCGTCAGCGCCGACTACTCGCAGATCGAATTGCGCATCATGGCCCACCTCTCGGACGACCCGCGCCTGCTCGAGGCCTTCGCCCAGGGCGAGGACGTGCACCGCGCCACGGCCGCCGAGGTCTTCGGCCTGACGCCGATCGAGGTGACGAGCGAGCAGCGGCGCGCGGCAAAGGCGATCAACTTCGGCCTGATCTACGGCATGAGCGCCTTCGGCCTCGCCAAGCAGATCGGCGTCGACCGCACGGCGGCCCAGGCCTACATGGACCGCTACTTCGCGCGCTATCCGGGCGTCGCCCGCTACA
>CAYTFA010000157.1:0-5425 GCA_964436755.1 uncultured Rhodocyclaceae bacterium
GCGCCGATTTCTTCGCCATCAACCCCGCCGGCTACGTGCCGACGCTGGTGCTCGACAACGGCGAGATCCTCACCGAAGGCCCGGCCATCGTGCAGTACCTGGCCGACCAGGCGCCCGCCAGCAAGCTGGCGCCGGCGGCGGGCAGCTTCGATCGCGTGCGCCTGCAGGAAGTGCTCAACTACATCTCGACCGAGCTGCACAAGTCGTTCAGCCCGCTGTTCAATCCGGCCGCACCGGAGGAATGGAAGACCTTCATGCGCGGCCAGATCGTGCGCCGCCTCGAGCCGATGGAAAAGCGTGTCGCCGGTGGCGGCTGCCTGATGGGCGCGTTCAGCGTCGCCGACGCGTACCTGTTCACCATCCTCGGCTGGACGCGCCTGGTCGGCATCGACCTCAAGGCCGAGCGTCCGGGGCTGGCCGAGTACCAGGCGCGCATCAAGGCGCGTCCCGGCGTCGAGAAGGCGATGCGCGAAGAGGGACTGATCAAGTCCTAGGCGGCCAAGTCCTGGCTGGCCAGTTTCTGGCTGACGCCCGGCCGCGCGCCGGGCGGCGTCAGGCCTTGCCGACGCTTACCACCAGCGCGGCCGCGATCTTGTGCCAGCGCAGCGGTATCACGTAGGCCTTGACGTCCTTGGCCATCGTGATGTGCTGCGCGCTGCCGCGCACCACGACGGGTACCGAAATCAGGAACTCGCTGCCAAACTCGCGCCGCGCGTTGCCGGCGATGGTGTTGGCAATCTCGCCGGTGATGTCGGCCAGGTTGGCGTCGGACAGGTCCGCCTCGCCGGCGCGAAGCAGCACCTCCTTGAGCATCGGCGCCGGCGCGGTGAAATAGACGCAGCCGCGCTGGCTGCCGGAAATGCCGATGACCCCGGTGAAGTCGTGGATGGGCAGGTCGCCCGGCTCGCCGAGGAAGGGCGTGCCCATCTCGGCCGCCCGGCCCGTGCTCTTCTCGAAGTAGTTCTGCACGATGTCGACGAAGGTCTTGAGCTGGGACTCATCCATTGCCCGCGTCCTCCAGCAGCTCGCCGATCGCATCGGAAAGCTCGGTCTCGGTGAACGGCTTGTCGAGGAAGCCCTGCGCGCCTTCCTTCAGGGCCTGGATCGCCGTCGCCTTGTCCGACAGCGCCGACACCACCAGGATGCGCACCTTCGGGTCGAGCGCGCGGATCTGGCGGATGCATTCGATGCCGTCCATCTCGGGCATGGTGAGGTCCATGGTCACCACCTCGGGCCGGGCCGTGCGGAACAGCTCCAGCGCCTCGCGGCCGTTGGCGGCGAGGCCGATGATGCTGAGGCCATGCTGGCCCAGGGCGCGGGCGATCTTGCTGCGCACGATGTTCGAATCGTCGGCGATCATCAGTCTCTTCATCGACGGCTCCCGGTCGCTAGCGCACGGCGGCCATGTGCTCGGGCGGCGCCGGCAGGCTGACGCGGAAGTGGCAGTATTCGCCCGGCGTGCTGCCGATGCGGATGGTGCCGCCCAGCTGGATGATGAGGTCCTTCACGGTGTCGAGCCCGGCGCCGCGCCCGGCGTCCTCGTCCACGCCATCCCGGGTCGAAATGCCCGGCTCGAAGATCAGCGATGCGATGCGGCGCTGGTCGAGGGCGGCGGCCTCTTCCGCGGTCAGCTTGCCGTTGCGCACCGCCGCCTCGCGCAGCTTGGCTATCGACAGGCCCTGGCCGTCGTCGCGGAAGCTGAGCTCGGCACCGCCATCGTCGCGCTGCGAGACATACACCGAAATGCGTCCCGCCTCGGGCTTGCCGCGCTCGCGCCGCTCGGTGGCGGGCTCGATGCCATGCACGACAGCATTGCGCACGAACTGGGTGACGATGCTGTTGATGGCGTCCTGCAGGGGCGGCGCCAGCTTGCCGAGGTCGACGCCGTTGTAGGTCAGTTCGACGCTGCGCTGCTGGCGTGCGGCGATCTGGCCGGCAAAGGCCTGCCATTGCCCGACCACGCGCGGCACTTCCGCCGCCGTCTGCGCTGCGTCGGCCTTCGGCCGCGGCGGGTCCACCGTCACCACGCCGCGCATCTGGGCGATCCGGTTCACCGCGGCGCCGACGCTCTCCAACTGCTCGAACAGCGACTTCAACTGCACCGTGATGGGCAGGAAGTCCTCGCCGGAGACATCCGCGCGACCGCGCAATCCGCCGAGCGCGTTCTCGAGTTCGTGGAACGAGGCGGAAAGGCTGGCGAGGCCGATGGCGCCGGCATCGCCCTTCAGGCGATGCGTGATGCGGTAAATCGCATTGACCTTCTGCTCCGCCTTGCCGGTCGACTGGTCCATCAGCTCGCCGTTGATGTGGTGCAGGCCTTCGTTGGCCACCTGCAGGAAGCGATGCATGTCGGACGGGTCCACCTGGAGGATCTCGACCAGCATGCCCATCTGGCTGAGCGCCCGCTCCTCGGTCGCCTTCAGCTCCTGCTCCAGCGTGACGCGCCGCGTAATGTCGTTGGCTGTCACCAGCAGGTGGGTGATGCGGCCTTCCTCGCGCACGCGGTTGAAGCCGAACTCCAGGTAGCGCTTGGTGATCTGCCCGGCCCCCCGCGTCTGGTGCACCTCGACGTGGTCGAGCGGGTTCAGGCTGCCCACCAGCTTTTCCTTGATCTCCGGGTTGAACAGCAGGTCGACGTATTCGCGGGTGGTATCCAGCGTCTTCTGCGTCACCATCGGCCGCAGGATGCCGAGGAAGTCCTGTTCGGCAAGCGTGTCGGTGCCGATGATGCCGGCCAGCGCCTTCGAGTGCTGGGTGCCGATGGCGTACTTTTCGTCGAGCAGGAACAGGCCTTCCTGCGTGGTCTGCAGGATGTTGTCGGTCTCGCGCCTGGCGCGTTCCACGAGGCGGTCGCTCTCGCGCAGGTGGCGCAGGAAGTGGAACAGGATGATCAGGAAGTTGATCGTCGCCAGCGAGATGCCGCCCACCTGCACCATGCGCAGCGTGGTCGCCTTGTCCGACGAGAGCTGTTCGCTGCGCGTCGTGAGGTCGTTCATCAGCTTGAGCAGCCCGAGGTTGACGCCCTCGGCCTGGCGCGCCAGCGCCGCCGCCGCCTCGGGCGATGCTGCGCCCTTGTCGCCCAGCGAGCGTACTGCTGTGCTGAAGGGCGCCCACAGGCCCTTCGCCTCGCCTAGGATGCCCTGCGCACGGGCATCGTCGATGCGCTCGATGCGGATCTCGCTGCCGGCGCCGCTCAGCGTGGTGCCGCCGGCGATGAAGGCATTGAGCGTGCTGTCGAAGGTGGCGTGGGCCTGCTGCAGCTCCTTGGCCTCCTTCTCGAAGGGCGCGCCGGCCGCGGCGCGTGCCTCGATCTGTAGCGAGGTCTTGGCCATGCGCTGGGACAGCATGCGCTGGCGGCCCGCCAGGTTGATGTTGACGGCGTCCTTGTCGATTTCGCTGGAAATGACGAAGTTGAGGATCAGGACACCGAGGTCCAACACCAGGAACAAGGCGATCGAGACTACGATCGTCCGGTACTTGCCCAAGTCGAAGCCAAGCATGGGGCGCCCTCCCTATGTCGGAACGACGGAAACGAAACGGCTATTGTGCTCTCATGCCGTTGTTCTTTGGATTGATTCGCCTCAAGCAAACACGCGCCGGCCCACCCGCGCGCCGCTAGCCTTCGACGGCCTGGCGCATCGCACCCAGCAGAGCCTCCGGCGGCTGCGCCCCGGAGGCGGCGAGCTTCTCGTTGAAGACGAAGAAGGGCACGCCGCTGATGCCCATGCGGCGCGACTGCTCGGCGTCCTCGCGCACGTCGGCAGCGTCGGCATCGCTGTCCAGGTAGGCCTTCACCGCCGCGGCATCCATGCCGCATTCGGCGGCGATCTGCACCAGTACGGTGCGGTCGCCGACGTGGCGGCCCTCGAGGAACTGCGCGGCGAACAGTGTCTCGGCCAGGCGCGCCGTTGTGGCCGCGTCCTGCGTGGCCTGCGTGTGGTGGATCAGCCGGTGCGCCGCCAGCGTGTTTGCGCGCAGCTCGATCTTCTCGAAGGCAAAGGCGATGCCGGCCGGCGCGCCGGCGTCGCGCACGCGCTGCCACACTTCGGCCAGGCCCTGCGGACCGCCGAACTTCTTCTCAAGGAAGGGGCGGTAGGGCTCGCCGGCCTCGGGCGTATCCGGGTTGAGGAAGAAGGGATGCCAGCGCACGGTGACCTCGGCGCCCGGATGCTGCTCCTGCCACTGCGCGATAGCGCGGTCGAGGTGGCGCTTGCCGATGAAGCACCACGGGCACACCACGTCGGAAACGAAATCGATGGTCAATGCGTTCATTGCGGCTTCACCTCCAGGACGATCTTGCCGATGAGCTTGCCGGATTCCATCAGCCGGTGGGCCTCGGTGGCCTGCGCCAGCGGGAAGCGGGCATGGATGTGCGGGCGTACGCTGCCGGCGGCCAGCGCCGGCCAGACCCGGGCGGCCAGCGCGTCGCGGATCGCCGCCTTCTCGGCCAGGGTGCGCGGGCGCATGGTGGAGCCGGTGACCGTCAGGCGCTTGACCATGATGGGCAGCAGGTCCGCCTCGCCCCTGCTGCCTTCGAGGAAGGCGATGTACACCAGCCGGCCGTCGCGGCGCAGGCTGGCGAGGTTGCGCTGCAGGTAGGGCGCGCCGACCATGTCGAGCACGACATCGACGCCGGCGCCGCCGGTGATGCGCTTCACTTCCTCGGCGAAATCCTGGGTGCGGTAGTTGATGGCGTGGGCCGCGCCGGCCTGGGTGCAGAAGGCGGCCTTTTCCTCGCTGCCGACGGTGACGATGCATTCCGCGCCGAGCAGGCCGGCGAGCTGGATGGCGACGAGGCCGATGCCGCTCGAGCCGCCATGCACCAGCAGGCGCTCGCCGGCCTTGATGCGGCCGAGGTCGACCAGGTTGGCCCAGACGGTGAACCAGGTTTCGGGTAGCGCCGCCGCGGCGGCGAAGTCCATGCCCTTGGGGACGGGCAGTGCGTGGCAGGCCGGCGCGACGCAGTATTCGGCGTAGCCGCCGCCGGGGGTGAGGGCGGTGACGGCGTCACCCTTCTTGAACTCGGTGACGCCGTCGCCGACGGCGGCGACGGTGCCCGCCACTTCGAGGCCGAGCACCGGCGAGGCATCGGGCGGGGGAGGGTACTTGCCGGCGCGCTGCAGGCAATCCGGGCGGTTAACTCCAGCGCAGGCCACTTCGATCAGGATCTGGCCGGGGCCGGGTGTCGGGGCCGGCCCCTCGGCAAGCTGCATGCAACTCGCGTCGCCGCCCTTGCCGTGGTCGATGTATTTCATGTTGTTCTCCGTTGGGGTGCGGCAAGTCTAGCAGGGCGGGCCGGTCGCGTTCCCGGCGCTGGGTCGCCGGCCTGCGGCTGCCCTTGCTGCGGGGCCGCGCCAGGCCGCGGGCTGAACTCGACTGCGCGGGCAGCACCCGCGCAGCCAGCGGACAACGCCCGCGGACGACT
>CAYTFA010000158.1:0-5395 GCA_964436755.1 uncultured Rhodocyclaceae bacterium
CCAACGTCGAGACCCTGCTGACCATCGCCAACACCGCCTTCGCCAGCGCCGAGCGCCTTGCCGCCCTGAACCTGAACACCGCCCGCGCGATCCTGGAAGACAGCGTCGCCAACGCCAAGGCCCTGCTGACGGTCAAGGACGTGCAGCAACTGATGTCGCTGCAGACCAACCTGGCGCAGCCCGCCGTCGAGAAGGCCGTTGCCTACTCGCGCAGCGTGTATGAGATCGCCACCCAGACCCAGGAAGAGCTGTCGAAGGTTGTCGAGAGCCAGTTCTCGGAAATGAACAAGAACGTCGCCACCGCCCTCGACAAGGCTGCCAAGAACGCCCCCGCCGGTTCCGACGTCGCCGTCGCTGCCGTCAAGTCGGCGATCGCCGCCGCCAACTCGGCCTACGACAGCATGACCAAGGCTGCCAAGCAGGTTGCCGAGATCGCCGAAGCCAACGTGGCCGCCGCGACTTCCGCCACCGTCAAGGCTGTCGGCACCGGTGCCGCGCCGAAGGCCAAGAAGGCCGCCTAAGTATCAACGTCTCCTCCTCCGGCCCTGCAACAGGGCTGGTTTCAAGCCCGACGCCAAAAGCGTCGGGCTTTTTTTGTGCCCGGGTTTGGTGACGCGGTGCCGCGGCGCGCTCAGATCGCGCGCAGCCGTGCGCCGGCCGCGGCCAGGGTCGCCTCGTTCTTGGCGAAGCAGAAGCGGATCACACGCGGATCCTCGCCATCGGGATTGAATGCCGACACCGGAATCGCCGCGACGCCATGCTCGATGGTCAGGCGCCGCACGAACTCGGCATCGGGCGCGTCGCCGATGGCGGCGTAGGTCGCCAGCTGGAAGTAGGTGCCCGCGCACGGCAGCAGGGTGAAGCGTGACCCCTCGAGCTGGGCGCGGAAGAAATCGCGCTTGGCCCGGTAGAACTCGGCGAGGCCGTCGGCGAAGCCGGGCTGCTCGCGCATGAAATCCGCCAGCGCCAGCTGCGAGGGGTGGTGCACGGTGAATACGATGAACTGGTGCGCCTTGCGGAATTCCGCCGTCAGCTCGCGCGGCGCCAGGCAGTAGGCGACCTTCCAGCCGGTCACGTGGTAGGTCTTGCCGAAGCTGGACACCACGAAACTGCGCTCGCGCAGGCCGGGGTGGCGCGCCATGCTCTCATGGCGGGCCGCGCCCGGCGCGCCGAATACCACGTGCTCGTAAACCTCGTCGCTGACGACCACGATGTCCGTCGGGCGCAGCAGCGCATCGAGCTGCGCCACGTCGGCGGCCGACCATACGGTGCCCGTGGGGTTGTGCGGCGAATTGACGATGATCATGCGCGTGCGCGGCGTGATCAGCGCGCGCACTTCGTCCCAGTCGGGGCGGAAGTCAGGAAAGCGCAGGTGCGCCACCACGGCCCTGCCGCCATTGAGCTCGATCGCCGGAATGTACGAGTCATATACCGGCGCGAAGACGATCACTTCGTCGCCGGGCCGCACGCAGGCGGAAACGGCAGTGAAGATCGCCTGCGTCGCACCGGCGGTGACGGTGACCTCGCTCTCGACGTCGTATTCGGCCGCGTACAGGCGCGCCGCCTTTTCGGCGATCGCCTCGCGCAGGGCCGGCACACCGGCCATCGGCGGATACTGGTTGGCGCCGGCCGCCATGTGGTGGGTCACCCGCTCGAGCAGGCGCGCCGGCGGCGCGAAGTCGGGAAAGCCCTGCGAAAGGTTGATCGCACCGTGCTCGGCGGCCAGGCGCGACATGACCGTGAAGATCGTCGTGCCAACCGCGGGCAGCCGCGAAGGCGGATAGGCGCGCATGGGCGCGGGGTGCCGCCTACTGCAGCCCGAGCAGCTCCACTTCGAACACCAGCGTGGCATTGGGCGGGATGACGCCGCCCGCGCCGCGCGGGCCATAGCCGAGTTGCGGCGGGATGGTCAGCTTGCGTCGGCCGCCGATGCGCATGCCCTGCACGCCCTCGTCCCAGCCGGCAATGACGTGGCGCGCGCCGAGCGGAAAGTCGAACGGCTCGTCGCGATCCAGGCTCGAATCGAACTTGGTACCGTCGGTAAGCCAGCCCGTGTAATGCACGGAAACGTGGTGGCCGGACTTTGCCTCGTCGCCTTCGCCGACGACCAGTTCCTCGATGACCAGGCCGCTGGCCGTGGTGGTTGCGCTCATGATTTCGCTCCGCAAATGCCGAAAACGCCGATTATGCCTGAGCGAGCCCGGGCGGCGCGAAGATGCCGTCCGCCTCCGTCCCCGGCAACGGGCGCGCAAACAGGTAGCCCTGGAACCGCGCGCAGCCGAGGTCGAGCAGCACGTCGAGTTGCTCGCGCGTCTCCACGCCCTCGGCCAGCGTATCGAGGCCCAGGCTGTGCGCAAGGCCGACGATGGCGGTGACGATGGCCGCGTCGTCCGGGTCGAACTTGAGGTCGCGCACGAAGCTCTGGTCCACCTTGAGCTTGTGCACCGGGAAACGCTTGAGGTAGGACAGGCTCGAATAGCCCGTGCCGAAATCGTCGATGGCCAGGCGCACGCCCAGCGCCGCGATCTCGTCGAGCTTGCCGCGCGTCTCGTCGATATCGTGCATCAGGGTCGACTCCGTTATCTCCAGCTCGAGCAGGCGCGCCGGCTGCCCGGTGTCGGCCAGCAGGCGGCGCAGGGTGTCGACCAGGTCGTTCTGGCGGAACTGCCGCGGCGACAGGTTCACCGAAACCGGCAACAGCGGCCGGCCCGACTGCTGCCAGTCGCGGTTCTGGCGCAGCGCTTCGTGCAGCACCCATTCGCCGATGGGAACGATGAGGCCGGTGTCCTCCGCGATGGGAATGAAGTCGCCGGGCGACACCAGGCCCTGCTCCGGATCCTGCCAGCGCACCAGCGCCTCGGTACCGCACACGACGCGCCGGCCCCAGTCGACCAGCGGCTGGTAGTGCAACAGCAGCATGCCGTCCTTCACCGCCTGGCGCAGCCGGTTCTCCAGCGTGAAGTAATGCGCGGCGCGCTCGTTCATGCGCCGGGCGAAGAACTGGAAGTTGTTGCGGCCGGCCGCCTTGGCGTGGTACATCGCCGTGTCCGCGTTCTTCATCAGGCCGAACACTTCGTCGCCGTCGTCGGGGAAGAGGCTGATGCCGATCGACGGCGTGGCATGCAGCTGGTGGCTCTCGATGCTGACCACGGTCGATAGCGCGGAGAGGATCTTTTCCGCTACCGGCACCACGTCCTCTGCGCCGGCCACCTCGTGCAGGACCACCACGAACTCGTCGCCGCCCAGCCGCGACACGGTATCCACCGCGCGCACCACGCCGGTCAGCCGCTGCGCCACGGTCTTCAGCAGCTCGTCGCCGACGGCGTGGCCGAGCGTGTCGTTGATGCTCTTGAAGCGGTCGAGGTCGAGGAACATCACGGCCACGCGATGCTGGTTGCGCTGGGCATGGGCCAGCGCCTGCTGCAGGCGGTCATGCAGCAGCACGCGGTTGGGCAGTCCGGTCAGGCTGTCGTGGTGGGCGACGTGCCAGATGCGCTGCTCGGCCTGCATGCGCTCGAAAACTTCCTCCTGCAACTGCGTGTTGGCGGTCGCCAGTTCGGCCGTGCGCTCGACCACGCGCCGCTCCAGTTCCTCGTGTGCGCGCAGCAGCGCCTCCTCGGCCTGGTGGCGCTCGGTGACGTCCTCGAAGATCCAGGTCAGGTCGACGTTGTCCGCTTCGCCGGGGACGCGGCGCCCGGTGGCACGCACCCAGAATGGATGGCCGTCCTTGTGCCGCACGCGCCGCTCGCCGATGTAGGTCTCGCCGGCGAGCACCAACGGCATCACTTCCTCGCCATGGCGCTGGAAATCCTGCTCGCTCAGATAGAAGATGCGCGTCGAGCGGTCGAGAAGCTCCTCCGGCGCGTAGCCGAAGATCTCCGCCAGGCGCCGGTTGCAGCGGCGCACCGTGCGGTTGCGCGCATACAGGATGCCGACCGCGGCGTTGTCGAAGATCGTCTGCTGCTCCTCGAAGGCCTGGCGCGCACGTTCCTCGGCGTCGTGTGCCGCAGTGATGTCCTCGGCCAGCCAGACCGAGCCCGCCTGCGGATTCGTCGGGTCGAACGCTCCGCCGCTGATGCGCGCCCAGACGGCGCGCCCGTCGGCGCGCTGGAAGGCCTGCTCGCGGCGGTGCACCTGGCCCGCCGAGAACTCGGCGTACACCTGCGCCCCGATGCGCTCGAATTCCTCTTCGCTGTTGAACAGGCAGCGTGCCGACTGGCCCACCAGCGAACCCTCCGGCAGGCCGAAGATCTCCTCGAAGCGACGGTTGCTGCGCACGAAAGCGCGGTTCTGCACCACGCCGATGCCGACCGACTCGGTATTGAAGATCGCCGATAGTTCGCGTGTGCTGCGTTCGAGCGCCTGCAGCGTCCGGCGCTCCTCGTCGATGTCCTCGATGATCCACAGCGTGCCGTCGCTCGGGTGCTCGGGGTCCACCGCCTTGGCCGAAACGCGGCACCAGATCGGCGAACGGTCCTTGCGGCAGAACTCGATGTCGGTGCGGAACGGCTTGCCGGCCGAGAGCACCGGCCCCGCCTCGCGGCCGAGTGCCGAATAGGCCTCCTGATCGCGATACAGGATCAGCGCCGGCTGGCCGAGGAACTCTTCCAGCGTATAGCCGAACATCTCGGCGCACAGCCGGTTGCATTGCATGAGGCGGCGGCTGTGGGTGAACAGGATGCCGACCGTGGCGTTGTCGAAGATCGCCTTGAGTTCGAGCGCGGCGGCCTTCGGTGGTCGCATTTGCGTGTTCACGCCGGCGCCGTCCGCTCGAGCACGCGCAGCAGCGAGGACGTATCGGCGCGACCCCAGTCCTGCGCCATCAGCGCATCGAGCTGCTGCCAGACCGTGGCCGACACCGGCAGTGGCGCGCCGAGGCGCGCCGCCTCGTCCATCAGCAGCGCGTAGTCCTTGTGGTGCAGGCGCGCCTCGACGCCGGCGGCGAAGTCGCGCGTCGCCATGCGGCCGCCGAAGACGTCGAGCACGCGCGAGCCGGCGGACCCGCCCAGCATCGCCTCGCGTACCCGCGCGAAATCGACGCCGGCGGCTGAAGCCAGGCGCGCCGCCTCGGCACAGGCCTCGATCGCCGCCACCATCACCATCTGGTTGCAGGCCTTCGCCACCTGGCCGGCACCGGCCTCGCCGATGCGCACGACGGTCTTGCCCAGGCAGGCGAACAGCGGCGCCAGGCGCTGCGCCAGCTCCGCACGCCCGCCCCACATGATGGACAGCGTCGCGGCACGCGCGCCGGCGCCGCCGCCGGATACCGGGGCATCGACGAAATCGGCACCGTGACGGGCGTGGGCGGCGGCAATCTCGCGTGCGGCACCCGGTGCGATGGTCGAAAAATCGATGTGGATGGCGCCGCGCGCCAGCGCCGGGCGCAACGCGTCGG
>CAYTFA010000159.1:0-5371 GCA_964436755.1 uncultured Rhodocyclaceae bacterium
GGTCATGGCGTTCATCCACGGCGTCCAGATGGCCGGATCGCCCATCTTCATCATGGCTTCCATCATCTTGGGATCGGTCATGGAGTTGACCCACGGCGTCCACAGCTTCGGATCGGCCATCTTCATCATGCCGTCGATCATCTTCGGATCGGTCATCGCGGTGATGAAGGGCGTCCACACCTTCGGGTCAGCCATCGCGATCATGCTGTTCATCAGCTTGGGATCGGTCATGGCGGTGATCCACGGCGTCCACACCTTGGGATCGACCATGCCCATCATGGCGTTCATGAACTTGGGATCGGTCATGGTGGTCAGCCAGGGCGTCCACACCTTGGGGTCGACCACCGAGATCATCGAGTTGATCATCTTGGGATCGGTCATCGTCGTGATGAAGGGCGTCCAGATCTTCGGGTCGCCCATGGCGATCATCGAGTTGATGAACTTCGGATCGGTCATCGTCTTGATCCACGGCGTCCACAGCTTGGGATCGCCCATCGCCATCATCGAGTTGATCATCTTGGGATCGGTCATCGCGGTGATGAAGGGCGTCCAGATCTTCGGATCGGCCATCTGCATCATCGACGCCATCATCTTGGGATCGGTCATCGCGGTGATCCACGGCGTCCAGTACTTCGGATCCATCATGCCCATCATCGAGTTCATGAGCTTGGGATCGGTCATTGCCGTCATCCAGTCGCCCATGCCCTTGCTCCAGTCGCCCATGGCGGGCATCTGAACATCGGCGGCCATGCCGGAAACCGGCGCCTGCAGCATTACCGCCACTGCGGCGGTGATCAGTGACTTGCGGAATTGCATCGTTGCCTCCAGATAGTTGGATTGTTCGGAATCGACAGGAATTTCACTAAGCTCGGAGGCGGAACGCCATGCGCCGAAGGTGCCACGACGCGCTCCCCCTCCCCACAACTTTTCGTGACGCCGGCATGCTGCCGGCGCGGCCAATCACTGCACGAACGTCATGATCGCCTATTGCGACCGGGCTTGCTGCCGGTTTTTTCTATGCCCGAATAAACCGTTCTGGTTAAAGGGTCAAGCTTCCCGCATCATCCGCCAGTATTCGTACTTCATGGTGGCGGCGGCGCCGGCAATGATTGCGAAGAAGGTGATGATCGAGCCGACCGAGAGCGTGGAGAAGCCGGTGATGCCCTGGCCGATGGTGCAACCCATCGCAGTGACGCCGCCGAAGCCCATCAGCGTGCCGCCGATGATGTGGCGGAACATGTCCTGCGCCGACACGAAATGCTCCCAGCGGAAGGCCTTGGTGGCCACGGCATAAAGGAACGAGCCCATGCCGACGCCGAACACGGTCGCGATGCCCCAGGTAACCATGGTGCTCTTGTCCGTCCATAGCGACCAGAGTTCGAGCGTGTAGCCAGAGGGCGCGATGAAGGACATCGATTCGGCCAGCTTGGAATTGGTGCCGAATGCCATCTCGGTGAGCGATTCGGGGTTTTCCGCCCAGCCGAGCTTGCCGGTCACATACCAGCCGGCAACCACCACCGCGCCCAGCACCAGCCCGGCGAGCAGGTTGTCCTTGCTTTCCCAGAAGGCGCGGTTGAGCAGCACGAAGGCCAGCAGCGCACCGCCGAGCACCAGGGCGATCGCCATCTCGGCTCCGGCCAGGGTCATGCCGAGGCTGCCATGGAGCAGGTGCGGCAGGGTCTGGTTGGTCGGCAGATTGATCGTCACCGCCGACGCCTGCAGCCACTCCACGCGCGGAACGGCGAGAATGCCGCGCAGCGTGACGTTGGCGGCGTAGGCCATGTAGATGAACACCACCACCGCCTTGAGGTTGCCGCCGCCGACGCGCACCAGCGTCTTGTTGCCGCAGCCGGAGGCCAGCGTCATGCCGACGCCAAAGATGAGCCCGCCGACGACATGGGCCAGCCAGGGCAGGTTCTGGCCCGTGTATATGGTGCTGGCCAGATTGATCTTGCCGGCATACGCCAGATAATTGGTACCGATTACCGCGACCGCGATGGTCAGCAGCCAGGCGCGCATGCGTCCCCAGTCGCCCATATTGACGACATCGGATACGGCGCCCATGGTGCAGAAGTTGGTCTTGTTGGCGAAGAAGCCGAAGACAAAACCGAGTCCGAAACCCCACCAGGCCACCGTCCTGGCCAGGGCAAGCATTTCCTCAGGCATGGCGCGCGATCTCCCCGGAATTCTAGATTTTCGAAGCCCGCGATTTTCCGCCAAAGGCCGTAGACCCTCGATTCAAAGGATCGCTCGAAAAATAACCGCGCTCTATATCAGGTTTTTCTGATATTTAGTCGGGTCGGCCATGCCGGCTGCGGCAAATCCTTCGCGCCGCAGCCGGCACGAATCGCATGCACCGCAGGCGCGGCCCCCGGCATCGGCCTGATAACAGGAAACCGTCAGCCCATAGTCGACACCGAGTCGAACGCCAAGCGCGATGATCTGCGCCTTCGAAAGGCTTACCAGCGGAGCCCGGATCCTGATTCGCCGTCCCTCGACACCGGCCTTGGTGGCGAGGTTGGCGAGGGCTTCGAATGCCGCAATGAACTCGGGACGACAATCCGGATAGCCCGAGTAATCCACGGCATTCACGCCAACGAAGATGTCGCGCGCCCCCAGCACCTCGGCCCAGGCAAGCGCCAGGGAGAGCATGACGGTATTGCGCGCCGGCACGTAGGTCGCGGGGATGCCCGGCTGCAGGCCGCCGGTTGGCACCGGAATGGCACGGTCGGTGAGCGCGGAACCACCGAACTGGCCCATGTCCAGCGTCAGCACGCGGTGGGCCTGTGCGCCCAGCGCCGTCGCTACCCGGGTCGCGGCTTGCAGCTCCGCACCGTGGCGCTGCCCGTAGTCGATGGACAGGCAGTGGCAGGCAAAGCCGTCGGCACGGGCCTGGGCCAGCACCGTAGCGGAATCGAGACCTCCGGAAAGCAGGACGACGGCAGCAGGCAACATGCGCCGATGGTAGCAAAGCAGGTCGGAGGCCGGGTCTATAATCGCGTCCCCTCCTGCACGCGCCGCCCGGCGACGATGGCCAAGAAAGTCTATATCCGCACCTTCGGCTGCCAGATGAACGAGTACGACTCGGACAAGATGGCCGAGGTACTGGCCGGGGCCGAAGGCGCGGAGATGACGGAGACCCCGGAGGACGCCGACATCATCCTGTTCAACACCTGCTCCGTGCGCGAAAAGGCGCAGGAGCGGGTGTTCCACGACCTCGGTCGCGTCCGTCTGCTGAAACAGGCAAAACCCGGCCTGGTGATCGGCGTCGGCGGCTGCGTCGCCAGCCAAGAGGGTGCGGCGATCGTCGCCCGCGCACCCTACGTCGACCTCGTCTTCGGCCCGCAGACGCTGCACCGACTGCCGCAGATGATCGCCGCGCGGCGGCAGACAGGGCGCTCGCAGGTCGATGTGTCGTTCCCCGAGCTGGAGAAATTCGACGTCCTGACGCCGGCATACGCCAAGATGGAGAGCCCGGCCCACGGGAAGGCAGCGACGGCCGGAGCCGCCTTCGTCTCGATCATGGAGGGCTGCTCGAAGTACTGTACCTTCTGCGTCGTTCCCTATACCCGCGGCGAAGAGGTGTCGCGGCCCTTCGAGGAAGTCCTTGCCGAGGTCGCCGTGCTGGCCGCCCGCGGCGTGCGCGAAGTGACGCTGCTCGGACAGAACGTCAATGCCTACCGCGGCACCATGGAGGACGGCGATACCGCCGACCTCGCGCTGCTGATCGAGGCCGTCGCGGCCCTGCCCGCGATCGAACGCATCCGTTTCACGACATCGCATCCGCGCGAAATGTCGTCGCGACTGATCGAGACCTACCGGACCACGCCGAAGCTGGTATCGCACCTGCACCTGCCGGTGCAGTCCGGGTCCGACCGCATCCTTGCCGCCATGAAACGCGGCTACACCGTCCTCGAGTTCAAGTCGCTGGTGCGCAAGCTGCGCGCGGCGCGGCCGGACCTGTCGCTGTCGTCGGACTTCATCGTCGGCTTTCCCGGCGAAAGCGCCGAGGACTTCGAGAAGACGGTACGCCTGGTTGAGGAAGTCGGCTTCGATGCCAGCTTCTCCTTCATCTACAGTGCGCGCCCCGGCACGCCGGCGGCGGACATGGCCGACGATACCGCGCAGGAACTCAAGGTCGAGCGGCTGATGCGGCTGCAGAAGCTGATCGAGGCACAGGCCTTTGCCATCAGCGAGGCCATGGTGGGCAGCGTACAGCGCGTGCTGGTCGAGGGCCGCGCGCGCAAGGACGCCGCCGAACTCGCCGGCCGCACCGGCAACAACCGCGTTGTAAACTTTGCCGGCGGCGCAGAACTCGCCGGCCGCTTCGTCGATGTACGCATCACCGCCGCGCTGCCGCACAGCCTGCGCGGCCAACTTGCCTAGGAGACCCGCGAATGTCCTTACGCCGTGCCGCCGCCACCATCGTACTTTGTGCCGCACCCGCCCTCGCCCAGACGCCTCCCGCCGCCGACGCAGCGCAGAATGCCGCTCCCGCCGCGACACCCACCGCAGCTCCGGCGACCGATCTGTCGAAGGTGAATCTGGATCGCCTGCAACTCAAGGACGGTGGCCTGACCTGCGACGACCTCAAGAACGAAGTGGCGCTGATGGATCAGGTCTACCAGGCCGCGGGTGGCGGCGAAACCGGCCGCGGCGAGATGTCGAACGCTGCCACGGCCTCAGCCGTCGGCCAGGTGGCAACCGGTGCCGCGGTGCAAGCCGGGGCCTTCGGCGCGTTGCCATTGCTCGGACCGCTGGCACGTCTGGGGACGCAAGTGGCAATGGACCAGAAGACGGTAGAGACCCAAAACAACGCCAAGCGCGCCGAGGCCGCCAAGGCGCGCAAGGAGCACCTGACGGGGCTTTTCCTCAAGAAGGAATGCAAGCTCTGAGCCCGGACTGCAGAGCGCTCCGGCCAACCGGCACGCGAAATCCATGACGCGGCCCCGTTTCCTCGAAGCCGTGCTCGAGCCGAGCGACAATGCGCGCCTGCAGAACCTGTGCGGTGCGCTCGACGAGAACCTGCGCCAGATCGAGGCGGCGTTCGACGTCACCATCAGCCGCCGCGGCCAGCACTGCCGCATCGCCGGCGATACCGGCCAGTCGCGCCTCGCGGCGACCGCGCTGCAGCACTTCTACGACCGCGCCGTCGAACCGCTTTCTGTGGACGAAATCCAGCTCGGCCTGGTCGAAATCGCCCGCCACCGCAGCGCGCGCATGCCGGCAGCGGCCGGGTCGGGACTGCTCACGCGCAAGGCCGACCTGCACGGCCGCACGCCCAACCAGATCGACTACCTGCGCAAGATCCAGGAGCACGACATCACCTTCGGCATCGGCCCGGCCGGCACCGGCAAGACCTACCTCGCCG
>CAYTFA010000160.1:0-5365 GCA_964436755.1 uncultured Rhodocyclaceae bacterium
AGCGGCTGCTGCTGCTGCCGCCGCCGCCGCCGCCGCAAACGCTGCGAACGCCGCCGCCGTGGCTGCGGCCGCAGCCATCGACGCGATCAATACCGTGCTGCCAGCCAGCCAGCGGGTACCCGCGGTGGCGTTTGTGCCGAAGCCTGCCGTCAACGGCGGCGATGCGAACCGCTCCGGCGCGGTGCCCGCACCGGCAGCGGTAGCCAAGGCGGCCCCTACGCCAGCCCCGGTACCTGTGGCGCCGGCTGAAGTTGCGACGGCAACTGTTCCGGAAACTCCGCCGGTGCCCGAGGAACAGTCGCTCATCGCGCTGGTCGGGCGCTACGAGGTTCCGGTTTCCGTCGATGCGCGCAACGATTTTGCCAAGGGTACTGCCTCGGGTCTTCACGCCGAGGGCGAGCCCGTGGCCGCCATCGCTGCGATCAACCTTGGCGAGACCATTACAGCGGCGCGTGGTTTCAGCCGGGAAGTGCTGGTGGCTGCCGCACGCGCGGATCAGGCCCAGGCCCAGTCTGGCCAGGCGCTGGCGGCCCTGCTGCCCTCGGGGTCCTACCAGGCCAAGCGCGGACGCGAAATCTCGGCGCCTTCGGTGGCCCTGGGCCCGGATGGCCGGCCTCTGGCGACGGACACACACTCGCGTCGCGACACCGCGCTGACCTTGCGCCAACCGCTCGTGGACCTGCCCAACTTCCTCGACTGGAAGCGGCGCGGCGTTATCGAGCAATCGCGCGGCGAGAGCAAGCGCGCCAGCGAGGGCGACGCCTACCTCTCGGGCGTCAACGCCTACCTCGGGCTTGTGTCGAGCCGACTCTTGAGCGACCTGGCGCGCGAGTTCGAGGGCCAGATCAACGAACTGCTGGCATATGTCGAAAAGCGCGCCAGCGCCGGGGCATCGAGTGCCGCCGACCTGGCCCGCGTTCGCGCGCGCAGCCAGGCGGCAATCTCGTCGCGGCTCGAGCAGGAAGCGGCGCATGCGGCGGCGGGCACCGAGTATGCGCGCCTCACCAACCTTGCCCCGCGCACGGTGCGGCTCCCCGAACTCGAGGACATCGGCGCTCCCATGATGCCGGACTCGCTCGATCGTGCGATCGAGGTTTCGATGGGCGCCAATCCCGAAATCGCCGCCCTGGCAGCCGAAGTGCGCGCTGCGGAACTGGACAAGACGGCGGCGAAGACCCGCTTCCTGCCGCGCCTCGACTTCGAGTACACCGACAACTTCTCGCTGCACGCCGGCGGCGACCCGAGTACCGCCGGCCAGCGCGACAAGCGCTCGATGCTGGTCATGAACTGGAACTTCTTCAGCGGCGGCGGCGACCTGAAGTACAACGACGAGCGTGCCTATCGCCATGCGGAACTGCGCTACCGGCTCGACGACCAGCGCCGGCGCATCGTGCAGGCGCTCTCCGCCCAGTACGCAACGATCGCCTCGACGCGTGAACGACTCACCGCCGGCTACAAGGAACTGCGCTCGATTACCGCTGCCGCCGACGCGATGTCGAAGCGCATGCTGTCCGGTAACCAGTCGCTGCTCGATCTGCTCGACGTTTACGACCGGCGCTACCAGGCGCGCGTGCGGCTGGTCAACCTGCACATCCAGGAAATGGGAGCCGTAGCCCAGGTGGTCCGGCTGGTGCGCGGACTGCCCGGCACACCCGATCCGGTCGCCAAGCCGGGCGAAGCGCCCGGGCCGTTCAAGGTCGCCCCCTCGATCAAGCCGGATGTCGAGCCGGCACCGGGGGCCGCGGTCGGTGCTGCCGAAGCTCCGGCGCCGAAGCAGGAATCTCCCGGAGCGAAGGCGGCGAGCGCTGACCCGTTGGCTCCGCCACCGCCACCTGCTGCGACGAAACCGCCAGCGGCGCCGCAACCTGCATCGGCACCGCAGGCCGCGACCCCACCCGCACCTACACCGCAGGCCGCGAACCCTCCTGCGCCGGCACCGGTGGCAACACCGGCTCCACAGGCGGTTGCGGCGCCGGTCGTTTCCGCGCCGGCGCCGGATCCGGCCCCGGTGCGCAAGGAGGAGGTGTCGCGTGATGCCGAGCCCGCCGCCACAGCGGAGACATTGCGCCTGGTTGGTGCGACCAACCTCAACACACTGGCGCGCGCGCGCCACCCCGACGACCTTGCCGCACGCAACGAATTCCGCCGGGCCATCGCCCAGGCCAACCCGGCCCTGTTTGCCGGTAAATCGAAAGTCGGATCGGTAAGCCTGCCGGCGGGAACGGTACTCGCCCTGCCTCCGGAAGTGGCAAGCCCTGCCGGCGTCGTTGCGGCGGAGGCCGCGGCCGCGCCGCCGGACCGCAACTGATCCCTAGCGCCCGCACGCCGGAGAACCGCGATGGCACTTGATGGCAACAGCGACGACGGATCGGACATCTTCTGGCCGGGTTATGTGGACGCGGTCACGAACCTCGTCCTCAACCTGCTGTTCCTGCTTACGATCATGACGACGGCCGTCTTCATGTTCGCCCTTGAACTCGGCCGCGCCAAGCCCGGCAAGGATGCGGCCGTGCAGGTCGAAGCTCCGGTCGAGCCGCAGCCGATGTTCGATCCGCTCAAGGAGCGCGAGGAAGCCGTCGGCGCATTGCGCAAGCAGGTCGATGCGCTCAATCGGGAGGCGCCGACCGAAGTCGAGGCGATCAAGAAGCAGGTGCAGGCGATCAACGAAGCGCTGGAGCGCGAGGCGAAGCTGCTCAAGCAGTTGCAGGTTCCGCCCAGGGTGGCGCCCTCGCAGATACCCAACGAGGCCAGCCCGCCGCAGAAGGTCATTCCCGCCACTTCAGCCGTGCCCAAGCCCGAGAAGGGCCTCGACCAGGCGACCGAAGCGGGCGGCGGCATCATCGTCCGCTTCACCGACGAGGCGGTCAGCCTGACCGAGGCGGAAATGCGTACGCTTCGCACCACGCTCGCCCCGGTGGTGGCCTCGGGTGGGGCACGCATCGAGGTTGTCGTGCCGCGCGGCTTCTCCGAGGCGAAGCGCCTGGGCTTCTATCGCGCGATGGCGGTGCGCAACTTGCTCATCGAAATGAAGCTGCCATCCGACAAGATCGACGTGTCGGTGCGCGAGGGGCGTGCCAGTTCGAACGCCTCGCTGGTGAGGGTGGCGCCGCGATGATGGCCGCGCGGCTTGGTGCCTGGCAGGCGCGCAGCCGCGCCTTCCTTGTCGGCCTCTCGCCGCAGGGCGCCTTCGTCCTGGTGATGCTGGTCGGCGCGACGCTCGCCTTGCTGTGGTCGGTGCTCGCCAGTCTCGATGTGATCGTGCGCACCGAAGGCCGCGTGATTCCCGCCGGGCGCTCGCAGATCATCCAGCACCTCGAGGGCGGTATCGTGCGTGCCGTGCTGGTGCAGGAAGGCCAGGCCGTGCAGGCCGGGCAGACCCTGATCGAACTGTCGGACATCCAGGCACGTTCCAACGTGGGCCAGGACCAGACCCGGCTCGCTGCACAGCGCGGACGCGAAGCACGCCTTCTGGCCGAACTCAACGGGCTCGAGAACATCGTCTTCCCAGCCGACCTCAACGATCCCGACGTGCTGCGAGCGGAAAGCGATGCCTGGCGCGCGCGCCGTGCGCGACTGACGGAAGAAGCCCGCGTGTTGCGCAACCAGGCCGCGCAAAAGCGCGGCGAGATCGACGAAAGCGTTTCGCGTCGCAAGAATCTGCTGGCCGAGCGCGAGGTGGCGCAGGAGCAGCTGCGCATGGTGGAAGGCCTCAAGCGCAAGGGCGCGGCGTCGGAGATGGAAGTACTCGATTCCCGCTCCCGCATGCAGCGGCTCGACTCGCAGATCGCCGAGACCGAGGCGGCCATTCCCCGCCTGCGCGCCGCCCAGGCCGAGGCGGATTCGCGCGTCGCCGAAGTGCTCGCACGGTTTCGTGCAGATGCATCGTCGGAATTGACCCAGGTTCGCGCCGACCTGGAAAAGTCCGGCCTCGAGCTCGGGGCCAGCGCCGACCGCCTGGAGCGCAACAAGGTTCGCGCGCCCATGTCGGGCTTCGTCAATCGCCTGACGGTGACGACCGTGGGCGGCGTCGTGCGCCCCGGCGAGGTCCTCATGGAGATCACCCCGGACGACCAGCGCGTGGTCATCGAAACCCGCGCCCGGCCCAACGACCGCGCCAACCTGCACCGCGGCCTGCCTGCGCGCGTGCGGATCGGAGCCTACGACTACGCCACCTTCGGCGCCCTCGACGGCGAGGTCACCGAAGTCAGCGCCGACACGCTGGTCGACGATAAGGAAGGGCGCTACTACCGCGTCCGCATCGAGGCGGCGTCCACCCCCGGCAGCCGCCAGCCGGGCGCCGTGCTGCCCGGCATGACCGCCACAGGCGACGTCGTCGTCGGCAAGCGCACCGTGATGTCCTATCTGCTTTCACCGCTGCTCAAGTTCCGCGATACGGCTTTTCGCGACCCACGATGAGCACCATTTCCTGACACCGTTCCGGACGCCGCCCGCACAACCCACCGAACCGCCACGCCATGTACAAACGACTGCGCATCTACTACCTCTACGTCGCGTTGCCCTTCCTGCTCCTGCTGCTGGGCGCGGCGATCTACTTCGACGCGATCAAGAAGACCATCGTCTCGAACCCGCACCCGCAGATCAACTACGCGATCTTCGTCATCATCCTGATCGGCGGCGTGCTCATCATCCGCAGCGTATTCCGCCTCATGAACGAGGCGCGCGCGCTGGCGGAGTTTTCGGATGCCGTGCGCGGCGGCGCCGAGCGATCCAAGCTGCAGAGCCTGGCGATCAACTACGACGGCGACATCGCCTACGTGCTGCGCATGATCGCCGCCTCGAGCGGCCGTGCCATCAGCGCGCAGGAACAGGCAGCCATCGAGCACGAGCTGGACAAGGCCTCGTCGCGCATGTACGGTCGCAATGCGCTGCCCCAGTTCCTCACCGGCCTGCTGCTCGGCATGGGCCTGCTGGGCACCTTCATCGGCCTGCTGTCGACGCTGACCGACATCTCGGCGCTGATTTCCAGCTTCGCCGACATCGACATGGGCAAGGCCAACCCGGTCGACGTCTTCCGCAACATGATCCAGCGCATGCGGGCGCCGATGCAGTCGATGGGCATCGCCTTCTCCGCCTCCCTGTTCGGCCTGCTCGGCTCGATCATCCTCGGCATGATGATGGTTGGCATCCGGCGCTGCCTGGGCGACCTCCTGTCCCTGCTCGGCTCCGAAGTTGCCCAGCACATCGAGTTTGCCCTCGCCAACGAGGGTGGCTTCGCCTACAGCAAGACGGCCCTCAAGCAGGGCTTCGGCAAGCCGCGGACGGCGCCCGCCGTTGCCGTGGCCGACGTCGTCGCAAGGCCGGCGCGTCCTGCGGAGGAGGGCGCCCCTGCAGCCGGTGCGGCCCA
>CAYTFA010000161.1:0-5341 GCA_964436755.1 uncultured Rhodocyclaceae bacterium
CTCGCGCTCGACCGACCCGGAGCGCATGGCAGACTACCGCAGCCTGGCGCAGGTGGCCGTGGAGAAGCACGGCGGCCGCTACCTGGTGCGCGGCGCGCCCTACGAGACGCTGGAAGGCCGCTGGCAGCCGCAGCGGCTGGTGATGCTCGAGTTCCCCAGCATGGACGCCGCCCGCGGCTTCTACGACTCCCCGGAATACAAGGCGGCGCGCGCCGCGCGCGCCGGCGTGTCGGACTTCGACATGCTGCTGGCCGAAGCGTATTGAATTTTTCGAAAGGAAACCATCATGAGTGCAATCGTTGATGTCGTCGCCCGCGAGATTCTCGACTCGCGCGGCAACCCCACCGTCGAAGCCGACGTCCTGCTCGAATCCGGCGTCATGGGGCGCGCCGCCGTGCCCTCCGGCGCCTCCACGGGATCGCGTGAGGCCATCGAACTGCGCGACGGCGACACGGCGCGCTACCTCGGCAAGGGCGTGGTGCAGGCCGTCGAGAACGTCAATACCGAGATTTCCGAGGCCATCATCGGCCTTGACGCCGAGGAGCAGGCCTTCATCGACAAGGCGCTGATCGACCTCGACGGCACCGAGAACAAGTCGCGCCTCGGCGCCAATGCCATGCTCGCCGTCTCCATGGCCGTGGCCAAGGCCGCTGCCGAGGAGGCCGGCCTGCCGCTCTACCGCTACTTCGGCGGCTCGGGCCCGATGCAGATGCCGGTACCGATGATGAACGTCATCAACGGCGGGGCGCACGCCAACAACAACCTCGACATCCAGGAGTTCATGATCCTGCCGGTGGGCGCGCCCAGCTTCCGCGAGGCGCTGCGCTGCGGCGCCGAGGTGTTCCACCACCTGAAGAAGCTGGTGGACAAGAAGGGCTACCCGACCACGGTCGGCGACGAGGGCGGCTTCGCACCCAACGTCGCCGGCAACGACGAGGCCATCGAGCTGATCCTGCGCGCCATCGAATCCGCCGGCTACACGCCGGGACAGGATGTCGTGCTCGGCCTCGACTGCGCCAGCTCGGAGTTCTACAAGGATGGCAAGTACGTGCTCTCGTCCGAGAAGCTGGAACTGAGCTCGGCGGCCTTCGCCGACTATCTGGCGACGCTGGCCGGCAAGTACCCCATCGTCAGCATCGAGGACGGCATGGCCGAGGGCGACTGGGACGGCTGGAAGATCCTTACCGACAAGCTGGGCAAGAAGGTGCAGATCGTCGGCGACGACCTCTTCGTCACCAACCCGAAGATCCTGCGCGAGGGCATCCAGAAGGGCATCGCCAACGCCATCCTGATCAAGATCAACCAGATCGGCTCGCTCACCGAGACTTTCGCCGCGGTTGAGATGGCCAAGCGCGCCGGCTACGCCAACGTGATCTCGCACCGCTCCGGCGAGACCGAGGACTCGACCATCGCCGATATCGCGGTCGGCCTCAACGCCGGCCAGATCAAGACGGGTTCGCTGTCCCGCTCCGACCGCATCGCCAAGTACAACCAGCTGCTGCGCATCGAGGAAGACCTCGGCGAGACCGCGTCCTACCCCGGTCGCGCGGCCTTCTACAACATCCGCGGCTAGCGCGGATCGGCGGGCGATGAACTGGACGACGCTGGCGCTGCTAGTCCTCATCGCCCTGCTGCAGTTCCCGTTGTGGCTGGGCAAGGGCGGCTGGCTGCGTGTGTGGGACTACGACCGCCAGCTGCAGGCGCAGCAGGAGGTCAACCAGAAGCTCGAGCAGCGCAACGCCGCGATCGACGCCGAAGTGCGCGACCTCAAGTCCGGCTACGAGGCCATCGAGGAGCGCGCCCGCTACGAACTGGGCATGGTCAAGGAGGGGGAAGTGTTCGTCCAGGTCCCGCAGAAGAAGCCATGAACCTGCATCGCCTCCTGCTGCGCCGTGCCGACGAGGGCAACCCCGTGCGCGTGCTGCTCATCGGCGCCGGCAAGTTCGGCTCGATGTACCTGGCCCAAGCGCGTGTGACGCCGGGCATCCACATCGCCGCCATCGCCGACCTGGCCCCGGCGCGCGCCGCCGACTCCCTGCGCCGCACCGGCTGGCCGGAAGACCGCTTCGGTGCGCGTACGCTGGCCGAGGCGCTGACGCACGGCACCACGCTGCTCACCGACGATGCCGCGGCGATGATCGCCGCCGACGGCATCGAGGTGGTGATCGACGCCACCGGCTCGCCTGCCGCCGGCATCCGCCATGCGCTGGCCTGCGCGCGCCATGGCAAGCACATCGTGATGGTCAACGTCGAGGCCGATGCGCTGGCGGGGCCGCTGCTGGCGCGCCGCTGCGAGGCCGCCGGCGTCGTCTATTCGTTGGCCTACGGTGACCAGCCGGCGCTGATCTGCGAAATGGTGGACTGGGCGCGCGCTGCCGGCTTCCGCGTGGTCGCGGCGGGCAAGGGCACCAAGTACCTGCCCGGCTACCACCAGTCGACGCCGGAGACCGTATGGGGCCACTACGGCTTCACGCCGGAAATGGTGGCCGCCGGCGATTTCAACGCACAGATGTTCAATTCCTTCCTCGACGGCACCAAGTCGGCCATCGAGATGGCCGCGGTGGCGAACGCCGCCGACCTGACGCCGGCGCCCGACGGGCTGGCCTTTCCGCCCTGCGGCGTCGACGACCTCCCCCGCATCCTGCGGCCGCGCAGCGCGGGCGGCCAGCTCGACCATGCCGGACAGGTGGAGGTGATTTCCAGCGTCGAGCGCGACGGGCGCCCGGTGTTCCGCGACCTGCGCTGGGGCGTGTACGTCACCTTCGCGCCGGTCGACGAGCGCAATCGCGCCTACGTCGAACGCTGCTTCAAGGAATACGGCCTCGTTACCGATCCCTCTGGCCACTACACGGCGATGTACAAGCCCTGCCACCTGATCGGCCTCGAACTCGGCATCAGCGTCGCCAGTGCAGCGCTGCGGCGCGAGGCTACGGGTGCACCCACCGCGTGGCGCGGCGACGTCGTCGCCACCGCGAAGCGCGACCTGGCCGCGGGCGAGATGCTGGACGGCGAGGGCGGCTACATGGTGTACGGCAAGCTGCTGCCGGCCGCGGATTCGCTGCGCCTGGGCGGGCTGCCGATCGGCCTGGCGCACAAGGTGAAGCTGGTGCGCCCCGTGGCGCAGGGCATGCCGGTGGGCTGGCAGGACGTCGAGATCGATGCCGCTTCCGAGGCGGTTCAGGTTCGCCGCGAGATGGAAGCCGCCTTCGCGGTTTAGGTTGGTCCGCTGGCGTCGCCGTTCGGGCGGCCCGCAATCCGTTCTTAACCGCTCGCCTCAACGCCCGGCTAGCCACCGCAAGACAGTCTTGTAAAGGTTGTCCTCGACATAGGGCTTGGTCAGGAAGCCATTCATTCCGGCGGACAGGCATTCCTGGCGTTGCTCCTCAAAGGCGTTGGCGGTCACGGCGATGATCGGCATATCTTGTCCAAGCGCTTGCCGGATCTCCTTGGTCGCAGACACGCCATCCATCACAGGCATCTGCATGTCCATGAGGATGAGGTCGTAAGTATTCACCTTTGCCAGATCAACTGCCTCCTGGCCGTTTTCCGCCAAATCGACCGTCAATCCGACGTCAGTCAGCAGGGTCTCCGCGACCAGCCGATTAACTGCCTCGTCTTCGACCAGCAGGACACGCCAGCCTGCATATTCGGTCTTGAGCGCTTCGACGACTTCGGCGGCCGATTGCGCTTTCGCGGTTTCATCCGCGTTGATTTCACCTCGGTCGAGTCTTGCGGTGAACCAGAACCGGCTTCCGACGCCCGGCGTGCTGCTGGCGCCCGCTTCGCCACCCATCAGGCCCGCCAGGCGGCGCACCAGGGCGAGCCCGAGTCCCGTACCGCCATACTTCCGCGTTGATGAGCCATCGGCCTGGGTGAATTCCGTAAAGAGGTTCGGAAGCACGTCCGCGGCAATGCCGATTCCGGTGTCTTCCACTTCAAATCTGGCCAACACGCTGCTGGCATCCTGGCCGACCATGGAAGCGCGCAACGTAATGGTTCCCTGCGCGGTGAATTTGACGGCATTCCCGAGCAGATTTAGCCAGGCCTGGCGGATGCGGACCTCGTCACCGAGAAGATTGGGGGGTAGAGGCTCGAGCTCAATGGCCAGCGTCAGGTGCTTGCTGTCGATTCGCTCGCGCACGATTGCATCAAGGCTGTCAGTGATCGCTTTGATATTGATCGCCGACCTGCTCATCTCGAGCTTGCCAGCCTCGATTTTCGTCATGTCGAGGATGTCGTTCAGAATCCCAAACAAATGGTCCCCGGATTCTTCGAGCCGCTGCAACAACTCAAGTTGCCGTGGCGTCAGCCCGCTCCTGCGGATGATCGCTGCCAAGCCAAGAATGCCATTGAGCGGAGTACGTATTTCATGGCTCAGGTTGGCGAGAAACTCGCTCTTCGCGCGGTTGCCGGCTTCAGCGAGTTCGCGCGCGCGAACCAGCTGCTCCTGATGCCGCCTGGCCTCCGTGATGTCTTCAATGCAGACGATGAGCTCATTCAATGGATTCTTCTGGTCGAGGCACTGGTAAGAAATCCGAGTCCAGATCAAGGTGCCATCCTTGCGCTTGGCCTGACGCTCGGCGAGGCACGGCTCGCCATTCCGGATCCTGGCCTGAGCTTCTTCGCCCAACTGCACGTAATCGGTGTGGCTGCTATAGAGCATTTCCGAGGAACTGCCTTGCAACTCATGCGCTGTATACCCGAAAATCGCTTCCATCTTCCGATTGGCCCAGGCAATCACGCGATTCTTCGAGTACATGATGCCCACTGCTGCGTTGTCGAGAATCGCCTGCTGCTGCTTGAAGAGGGCATCGACCTTTGCTTGCATGAGCTTCTGCTGATCGATGTCTTCCACGCATATGATCAAGCCGGCGAGCGGGGCCGCTGGATTGATGGACTGCGCCGAGATCCTTCCCCAGGGCTTGCGTCCGTCCCTGGGCCTGCCCTGGCACTCAAACACCACGGACTCTCCGCGCTCCAGGATGGGCAAGGCTTTCGCTATAGAGGTCAGGTGCTCGGCGTCGTCCCCCGGGTCGTAGAAGAAGGCTGCAGGTTTGCCGAGCAGATCGCGCGTCTCGTAACCCATCAATTCGCAGAACTTCTTGTTGCACCAGGCCAGCGTCCGATCCTTGAAGTAGGTGATTCCAACGGCCGCGTTGGCGAGGATGAGTTCCTGCTCCTTCGAGATCGCCGCCAGATCGAGCATGGACTGCTGCAGTTCGGCAGTACGCGTGGCTACCATTTCCTCCAACTGGAGGCGATATGCGCTCATTTCGTCTTGCAGGCACTTGCTCTCAGTGACATCCTGAACGCTGCCAACGAAATGGGTGGCCTGCCCATA
>CAYTFA010000162.1:0-5329 GCA_964436755.1 uncultured Rhodocyclaceae bacterium
GCATGCGGGCGGCGCGCTCGCGCAGCACATCGGCTAGCTTGGCCCCCTCGCGCTCGCGGCTGGCGACGAACTCGCCGATCAGGCCGGCGAATGCTTCGAGCGCGGCCGCCTGAACTTCGGCGGCGGACAGGCTGTCGTCCGCCAGCACGCCCGGCCAGCGCAGCACTTCGGCGACGGAGAAGGGGGCCGCACCGGGCAGTGCGCCACGTACCGCGGCTTCCAGCCGCGCCAGTTCCGCCAGCGCGGCCGGGTCGGGGTTCCGGTCGCGCGGACCGGTCCCCTGCGCTGCCTGGGGCTGCAGGTAACCGCGCACCTCGATCTTGCCGCGGCCGATGCGTTCGGCGATGCGTTCGCGCAACGGCATCTCGAGGGCGCGCAGCTCCTCGGCGAGCCGGAACCCGATGTCCAGATAGCGCGAATTGACGCTCTTGATCTCCAGGCTGAGCGCGGCGCGGCCGAGGTCGCGGCTGGCGCTGGCGTATCCGGTCATGCTGTGGATCATGGGCAGGTGGGCTCCGCATCGTCGACCGGCTGGCGGCCCGTCGACGCGATGGTTTACAGAGGGGATGCGAACTAGGAAAATCGCGGCAGTATAGCAATCCGACCGCATTCACCCCAGTGCTCTCCCAGAACAACCACGCCCTGCCGACCGGCTGCGAACTCGGCGGCTACCGCATCGAACGCCAGATCTCCGCCGGCGGGTTCTCGATCGTCTATCTCGCCCACGATGCGGCGGGATTGCCGGTGGCGATCAAGGAGTACCTGCCCAACGCGCTGGCGCTGCGCGGCGAGGGAGAACTGGAGCCTTCGGTGCCGCCCGAGCACCTGGCCGATTTCAATCGCGGGTTGAAGCTGTTCTTCGAGGAGGGTCGCGCCCTGACCGGGCTCGACCATCCCAATGTCGTGCGCGTCCTGAACTTCTTTCGCGCCAATGGCACCGTCTATCTGGTGATGCGCCACGAGACCGGGCGCACGCTGCGCGAGCACATCCGCAAGCATTTCGGGCGACTCTCGGAAGCCTTCCTGCGCGGCATGTTCAGCGGCCTGCTCGACGGGCTCGGCGAAGTCCACGGCCACGGCCTGCTGCACCTCGACATCAAGCCGGCGAACATCTTCCTGCGCAATGACGACAGCCCGGTGCTGCTCGATTTCGGCGCCGCGCGCTACGCCGTCGATATCGGCCCGCCCGAGCCGCGTGCGATGTATACCCCGGGCTACGCCGCGCCCGAGCAGTACCACGGCAAGTTCACGCTGGGTCCGTGGACCGACATCTACGCCGTGGGCGCCTGCATGTACGCGGCGCTGACCGGCGCCGCGCCGCAGCCCGCCGACGAGCGTCTGGTCGACGACCAGCTGGCGCCGGCGCGGCAGCGCGGCGCCTCCTACTATTCGCTGCAACTGCTGGCGACCATCGACGAATGCCTGCGCCTCGATCCGGCGCGCCGGCCCCAGCACGCACGTGCACTGCAGGCCTCGCTCAATGCGGACGGTCCCGACAGCACCCCGCCCTCATGGCTGTCCAGGCTGGGCTTTGGTTGATTGCGATGAACTACAGCATTGTCCATGACAGCCGCATCGGCGGGCGCGAAGTCAACCAGGACCGCGTCGCCTGGCTGGCTGCCGGCGATGCGCTGGTGATGGTGGTGGCCGATGGCATGGGCGGTCACCTGCAGGGGGAGGTTGCGGCGCAGCTCGCCGTCGATGTGGTGATCGACCGCTTCCGGCGTGCCTCTGACGCGCGCATCCACGATCCGGCGGCCTTCCTCACCGAGGCACTGACGGACGCCCATCGCACCATCGTGCGCTATGCCGCCGAATGCAGCCTGCCCTCGCACATGGCGCCGCGTACGACCTGCATCGCCTGTCTGGTGCAGGACGGGCATGCGAACTGGGCGCACGCCGGCGATTCGCGTCTCTACCTGATTCATGCCCACGGCGAGGGTGCCGGGCGCGTGGCCCGCACCCGCGACCACAGCCTGGTGCAGCGCCTGCTTGATGCCGGCACCATCTCCCATGCCGAGGCGGCCGGGCACCCGCTGCGCCACCGGGTCTTCAGTTGCCTTGGCGGCGACATGCCGCCCCATATCGAGGTATCGGTGGCGGTTCCGCTACGCGCGGGCGACCTGATAGCGCTTTGCACGGACGGCGCATGGTCCCCCCTCGGCGATCGGCTTGCCGCCGAACTGAACCTGCCCCTGACGGTTACCGTGCCGCGCCTGCTGGACGTCGCGGAGGCGGCGGCGGGTCCGGATTCCGACAACCTTACGCTGATCGCACTGCACTGGGAGGGGGACGGCACGGACGGACGCAAGGATGCCGAGCCGCGCACGCAGGTCGGCGACAGCGAGCTCGAACGTGCCGTGGCCGAGCTGCGGCGCCGCAATCCACACGTTTCCAGGGGAGTTAGCTCATGACATCGCCTTCCAGGCACGATGGCCGCGCCGCGACCGAGTTGCGGCCCCTCAAGATCACACGCGGTTTCACCCGGCATGCCGAAGGCAGCGTCCTCGTCGAAGCCGGGGGCACCCGCGTGTTGTGCACCGCCAGCGTCGAAGAGTCGGTGCCGGGCTTCCTGCGCGGCAAGGGTTCGGGCTGGGTTACCGCGGAGTACGGCATGCTGCCACGGTCGACCCACACGCGGACGGCACGCGAAGCCGCCAAGGGCAAGCAGTCGGGGCGCACGCAGGAGATCCAGCGCCTGATCGGACGCTCGCTGCGTGCGGTGACCGATCTCGCCGCGCTCGGCGAACGGCAGGTCACCCTCGACTGCGACGTGCTTCAGGCCGATGGCGGCACGCGCTGCGCGTCGATCACGGGTGCCTGCGTGGCGCTCTACGATGCGCTCGACCGACTTGTCGCCGCGGGCCGGCTCGCGCGCCACCCGATGCGCGAACTGGTGGCTGCGGTTTCGGTCGGCATCGTCGATGGCCGCCCCGTGCTCGACCTCGACTACGCCGAGGATTCAGCCTGCGACACGGACATGAATGTGGTGATGACCGCCACCGGCGGCATCATCGAGGTGCAGGGAACGGCGGAGGGAGCACCGTTCTCCCGCGACGAACTCGACACGCTGCTCGGGCTGGCGACGGCCGGCATTGCCCGGATCGTCAAGGCCCAGGAAGCGGCCCTGGTGGCAAAGTAGATGGCTGACCGACCCGCTTCGGGACGGCCGCTGGAGGGGACATGAAGCAAATCGTTCTTGCGTCGGGCAATGCCGGCAAGCTGCGCGAATTCGGCCAGCTGCTTGCACCTTTCGATTTTGAAGTCCTGCCGCAGTCCGCTTTCGACGTGCCCGAAGCCGAGGAGCCGCACGTCACGTTCGTCGAGAACGCGATCGCCAAGGCGCGCCATGCCGCTCAGCTTACCGGCCTGCCTGCCCTCGCCGACGATTCCGGCCTGTGCGTGGCCGCACTGGGTGGCGCGCCCGGGGTGTATTCGGCGCGCTTCGCCGGTGAGCCGAAATCCGATGAGCGCAACAACGCCCGCCTCGTTGCGGAGCTGGCGGGCGTCGCCGACCGGCGCGCGCATTACGTGGCTGTCCTGGTATTGATGCGGCATGCCGGGGATCCGCAGCCCATCGTCGCCGAGGGCGAATGGCATGGCGAGATCATCGATACGCCGCGCGGTGCCGGCGGCTTCGGCTACGACCCCTATTTCCTGGTGCCCGACCTCGGGCTCACGGCCGCGGAACTGGCGCATGACGAGAAGAACCGCCGCTCGCATCGCGGCCAGGCGCTGGCGCAATTGATCGCTCGCTTGCGCACCGGCGCGTGAGTAGTATCCCGCTCGCCATCGCCAGGCCGCCCGCTGCAGCAGCATCGGGGCTGGCGGCGCCCCCGCCTCTCTCGCTCTATGTGCACTGGCCGTGGTGCGTACGCAAGTGCCCGTATTGCGACTTCAATTCGCACGAAGTTCGCGGCGAGCCCGACGAGGACAGCTACCTCGCGGCACTGGTCGCCGACCTCGATGCCGCCCTGCCCCGGATATGGGGGCGAGCGGTGATCAGCGTCTTCATCGGCGGCGGTACGCCCAGCCTGATGCGCGGAGCGAGCGTAGATGCATTGCTGGCGGCCGTTCGCATGCGGGTGCCGCTGCATCCGGATGCCGAAATCACCCTCGAGGCCAATCCGGGGGCCGCCGATGCGGAGCGCTTTGGCGCCTATCGGGCGGCGGGGGTCAACCGGCTTTCGCTCGGCATCCAGAGTTTTGACGACACCAGCCTCGTTCGCCTGGGTCGCATCCATGACGGCAACGAGGCGCGCCGCGCCGTCGACCTTGCCTTGCGGCACTTTCCGCGCGTCAATCTGGACCTGATGTACGGCCTCCCCGAGCAGGCGCCGGAAGGTGCCGCGCGCGACATCGACGCCGCCGTCGCCAGCGGGGCAAGTCACGTCTCCGCCTATCACCTGACGCTGGAGCCCAACACGCCCTTCCACCATGCCTCGCCGGCGCTGCCCGACGAAGACCTCGCTGCCGAGATCCAGGCAGCGGTCGAAGCGCGACTGGAGGAAGCGGGCTTCGAAAATTACGAAACCTCGGCCTTCGCCCGCGTGACGCCAGGCGCCGATGCACGCTGCCGGCACAATCTGAACTACTGGACCTTTGGCGACTATCTCGGGATCGGCGCCGGAGCGCATGGCAAGCTTTCCAGCCACGAGGCGATCGTTCGCGAAGTCCGCCATCGGCATCCGCGCAGCTATCTCGGCGCGGCGGCGGGCGGCGATTTCGTCGCCAGCCGGCATACGGTCGCGGCGAGCGAACTGCCCGGCGAATTCATGATGAACGCCCTGCGCCTGACGGAGGGCTTCGCCATCGACCTGTTTCGCGAGCGCACCGGCCAGTCGCCTGCTGCAATCGAGGTCCAGGCGCAGGCCGCGCGCCGCGACGGCCTGCTGGAACTGATGGATGGCCGCATGCGACCGACGGCACTGGGCCGCCGCTTCCTTAACCGACTGACGGGATACTTCCTCTAAGTGGCCAAGCTCACCCTCTATGAAGTGCTCGGGGTAGCCGAGGATGCGGACGCCGAGGCCATTGCCGCCGCCTACGGTCTGAAGCGCAACGGCCTGGCAAGCCTGGCCGACGCAGAGGACAGGCGCAACCAGCTCCAGTTCCTCGACCACGCCTTCGAGGTGCTTTCCGATCCAGGGCGACGGGCGGGCTACGACTGGCAGCGCAAGGCCCCGGCGCTGCCCGTGCCGGAGCTGCCGCCGGCTCTGACCAAGCGGCAGGCACGCTGGCGCGGAATCCTGGCCGGATCGGTGGCGCTGCTCGCCACCCTGCTGCTCGGGCGCTTGTGGTTGCCTGCGCCGCGCTCGGCACCGGCAGC
>CAYTFA010000163.1:0-5302 GCA_964436755.1 uncultured Rhodocyclaceae bacterium
CGCCGGCACCGATGCCGGTCGCGGCGCCTGCCGCTGCGGCAGCAGCGCGCCCGGCCTTGCCGCAGCCAAGCGTCGTCAACGCGGAAGCCATCGTTGCCGACCGCCCCGAGCAGCGCGTGCCGATGACGCGCCTACGCGCGCGCGTGGCCGAGCGCCTCGTCCAGTCCCAGGCGACCAATGCCATCCTGACCACGTTCAACGAGGTCAACATGGCGCCCGTCATGGACCTGCGCAAGCGGTATGCAGAGAAGTTCGAGAAGGAGCACGGGGTGCGCCTCGGTTTCATGTCCTTCTTCGTCAAGGCTGCCGTAGCCGCGTTGAAGAAGTATCCGGTGATCAACGCCTCCGTTGATGGCAACGACATCGTCTACCATGGCTATTTCGACATTGGCATCGCCGTCGGCAGCCCGCGCGGGCTAGTCGTACCCATCCTGCGCGACGCCGACCAGCTGAGCCTGGCGCAGATCGAAAAGAAGATCGCCGAGTTCGGCACCAAGGCAAAGGATGGCAAGCTGTCGCTCGAGGAGTTGAGCGGCGGCACCTTCTCGATCTCGAACGGCGGCGTCTTCGGCTCGATGCTGTCGACGCCGATCATCAACCCGCCCCAGTCCGCCATCCTCGGCGTGCACGCCACCAAGGATCGTGCGGTCGTCGAGAACGGGCAGATCGTCATCCGCCCGATGAATTACCTTGCACTGTCCTACGACCATCGCATCATCGACGGGCGCGAGGCGGTGCTTGGCCTTGTCACCATGAAGGAGGCGCTCGAGGATCCGGCGCGCCTGCTGCTCGACGTTTGAGGTGACGACCATGGCCAGCAAGCAATTCGACGTCGTCGTCATCGGTGCCGGTCCCGGCGGTTACGTGGCCGCGATCCGCTGCGCACAGCTCGGGCTGAATACGGCCTGCATCGAGTCGGAGTCCTATGCCGATCCCAAGGGCGAGGTGCGCCTGGGCGGCACCTGCCTCAACGTGGGGTGCATTCCGTCCAAGGCACTGTTGCGTTCTTCCGAACTCTACGAGGAAGCGCAGCACGGCTTCCAGATGCACGGCATCTCTGCGCAGGGCGTCAAGATCGACGTGGCGACGATGGTCAAGCGCAAGGACAACATCGTCACCCAGCTTACCGGCGGCATCCGCGGCTTGTTCAAGAAGAACAAGGTGACGCTGCTGCCGGGCCATGGCCGCTTCGTCGGGCGCGAGGATGAGCGCTGGCGCATCGATGTCAGCGGCGAGGTGGTCGAAGCTACGCACGTCATCGTCGCCACGGGCTCCAAGGCACGCCACCTGCCCGGCATCCCGGTGGATAACAAGGTGATCTGCGATAACGTCGGAGCCCTTTCCTTCGACGCGACGCCGAAGCGCCTGGGCGTGATCGGCGCCGGTGTGATCGGTCTTGAACTGGGTTCGGTGTGGAAGCGACTCGGATCCGAAGTGACCATCCTGGAGGCGGTGCCGGACTTCCTCGCGGCAGCGGACCAGTCCGTGTCCAAGGAGGCCTGGAAGGTATTTACCCAGCGCCAGGGCCTGAACATACAACTCGGCGTCAAGATTGTCTCGGTCACGGCGGGCAAGAAGGGCGTGACCGTCGACTATGAAGTCGGCGACGAAGCGCGCAAGCTCGAATGCGACCGCCTGATCGTCTCCGTCGGTCGCGTGCCGAACACGGAAGGCCTTGGTGCCGACGCAGTCGGGCTGGAATTGCGTCCAAGCGGCTACATCAACGTCGACCACAACTGCCGTACCAACCTGCCCAATGTCTGGGCGGTAGGCGACGTGGTGCCGGGACCGATGCTGGCGCACAAGGGCATGGAGGAGGGGGTCATGGTCGCCGAGTGCATCGCCGGCCAGAAGGGGCACGTCAATCAGGACACCATCCCCTGGGTCATCTATACGCACCCGGAGATCGCCTGGGTAGGCAAGACCGAACAGCAGCTCAAGAACGAGGGCACCGAGTACCGCGTGGGACAGATCCCGTTCCTCGCCAATGGTCGCGCGCTGGGCCAGGGCGATACCACCGGCTTCGTCAAGATGCTTGCCTGTCCGCGCACCGACCGCATTCTTGGCGTGCATATCATTGGCGCCAATGCGTCGGAGCTTATCGCCGAGGCCGTGGCGGCAATGGAATTCAACGCGTCGTCCGAGGACATCGCGCGGATTTGCCACGCGCACCCGACGCTGTCGGAGGTCATGCACGAGGCTGCACTCGCCGTCGACAAGCGCCCGCTTCACTTCTAGTTCGTACCTCCGGGCGGAGGATTGCCTCGCCGCCCGTATCGCACATGCCGCACACCATCCTCAAGGTACCGAAGAACGGCATGATCGAAGGCTTCAATGCCGCGTTGACCCTGCGCGGCATCGTTGCCGATCCGGCGCAGCAGGCCGCCGCACAACGACTGCAGAAGTTTTACGACGACCTGGTTGCCTTCAAGGCGGCGCGCCGCGACCGCCTGCGCAAGTTGCTGGTGCATCCCGAGTTGCCGCGCGGCGTCTGGTTCTGGGGCGGCGTCGGGCGCGGCAAGAGCTTCCTCATGGACTGCTTTTTCGCTGCCGTGCCTTACCAGCGCAAGCGGCGCGTGCATTTCCATGCCTTCATGAGGGAGATCCACGAAGCCCTGCGTGCATTGCGCAGCGAGCCCGATCCACTGGCCAAGGTCGCCGCACGGATCGCGCGGCAGACGCGACTCATGTGTTTCGACGAATTCCACGTCTCCGACATCGCCGATGCGATGATTCTTGCGCGCCTGATGCAGGCGCTGTTTGATGCCGGCGTGCTGTTCTGCATCACATCCAACTACCCCCCTGCCGGCCTTTATCCGAGCGGATTGCAGCGCGAACGTTTTCTGCCGACCATCGATCTGCTGGAGAGGCAGCTTGACGTCATCGAGATCGACGCCGGCATCGACTATCGGCTGCGCACCCTGTCGCAGGCCGACGTCTATGTCACCGGAACGCGCGGCGAGGCCGAGGCCACCATCGAACAAACCTTCAGCTCCATCGCCGGCGGGGAAGGGCACATCAAGCCGATCGAGGTCCTCGGCCGCTCGATCGAAGTGGTACACCGCGCACCAGGCGTGGTGTGGTTCGACTTCGCTATGCTGTGCGGCGGCCCGCGCTCGCAGAACGACTACCTGTGGCTTGCCAATCGCCACCATACGGTAGTTCTCACCGGCGTGCCCCGCATGGGCCCGAACGATGCGAATGCGGCACGCCGCTTTACCTGGCTGGTCGACGTGCTCTACGACCATCGCGTGAAGTTGATCGTCGGCGCCGAATGCCCGGCCGAGGAACTCTATGTGCAGGGCGTACAGTCAGCGGAATTCCAGCGCACCGTCAGTCGCCTGGTGGAAATGCGTTCCCTCGAGTACCTGTCTTCCCCCCATCGGCGCGAGGACGTTCTCGAGCTCGACGAGGCCGCCGCCGGCACTTGATTTCTTTCCGGCGGAACCGGTTACAATGAATCGAGTTCGCCGATATGGGGGAACCGCGTGCTGCACGAGGGTGAGAAAGCGCCGGACTTTTCGCTGCCTGATGCCGACATGGAGTGGTTCGACTTCGCGTCGCTGCGCGGGCGGCAAAACGCGGTGCTGTTCTTCTACCCGCGCGACGGTACGCCCTACTGCACGCTGGAGGCAACGGACTTCTCCGACCACGAAGGCGAGTTCGCCCGCTTCGACTGCGTGATCCTCGGCGTATCCCGCGATGACTGTCTTTCCCATGCAGACTTCCGCGACAAGCACGGCCTCTCGGTACGCCTGCTTTCGGACGAGGAGGGTGACGTCTGTCGCAAGTTTGGCGTTTCCCAGTTCAGGGAAAAGGACGGACACAAGAAGCTCTGCGTGGTACGCTCGACGTTCGTGGTCGACAAGGACGGGATCGTCCGCCACGCCCTCTACGACGTGAATCCCAAGGGACACGCCGCCGAGGTCTTCCAACTGGTCAAGAGCCTCAACGGCAGGGGAAAGAAACATCATGCAAGTCGCTAGGAACACCGTGGTCACCCTCAAGTACAGCGTGCGCGACAGCGACGGCGAGCAGATCGACGATGGTGCGGCGCCGCTCGTCTATCTTCATGGCGGCTACGGTGGCATCTTCGACAAGATCGAAGAGCAGTTGCAGGGCAGGAGTGTCGGCGAGTCGCTTGAGATTCGTCTCTCTCCCGAGGAAGCCTTCGGCGAATACGACGCCGAACTCGTCGTCGTCGAGCCGCGCAACCTGTTTCCGGACAACATCGAAGTCGGTATGCAGTTCGAACGCGGTGCCGACGACGGCGGCAGCGAAGACGGCCTATTCACCATCACCGACATCGCAGACGACAAGGTTGTCGTCGACGGCAACCACCCCCTCGCCGGGGTGACTCTGATGTTCTCGTGCACGATTGCAGATATTCGCGCCGCCACGCAGGACGAAATTTCCCACGGCCACATCCATGGCGAGGGCGGCCATCAGCATTGATCTGCTGTGACCGACGATTTAGTCGGGGAGGGCGATCCGATCGTCCGTGCTGAACTGGTAATCGCGGAAGACGTGCTCGGCGGGTAACAGGCGATAGCGCCCATCCTCGGCGCGACGACTGGTGTCCTTAAGCCGGTTGGTCGTCTCGCCGCAGGTCCAGATCTCGAAGTTGCGCATGTGGGTGCACAGGCAGGTCTTGTCCATCACATGTATCTTCTTCGCATCCGGATGGCGTGCGAGCTCGCGATTCCACGCCTCGATGTACTGGCAACTGCCATTGGCATCGAGCAGGTAGCCGAAGGCCTCGCAGTTGGGGCGGATTCCATCGCCGATGCCCGGACTGTTCTTCAGCATCCGCATCGGGTAGCCGGTGGGCGAAATCGTATTTACCTCGATGTCGTCGGATGTCGCCTTGAAATACTCCTGCTTTACCTCGGCGGGCAGACCGCATTCGTCGGTGACCGTGAAGCGTGTCGCGACCTGCACGGCGCCGGCGCCGGCCTCGAGGAAGCGCACGGCATCCGATCCGGTGAAGATGCCACCGGCCGGAATGAGCGGAATGTCGAGTTGTTCCGCCGCGAGCCACGCCTTGATTTCGGCGACGATCGTTGCCAGGTCGAAACTCGCCCAGTCCATGCCGAAGCCCAGGTGGCCGCCAGCCAGAGGGCCTTCGATCACCACGTAGTCCGGCAGACGATTGGTGCGCGCGCTCTTCTTGAGGAAGAGCTGCAGCGCGCGCAGCGACGAGACGATGATGCCGAGCTTGGCGTCGCGAAAGCGCGGATGGTCCTCGATCAGCGCGAAGGAGCCGAGGTGGAGGCCGGCGGCGAGCGTAATGCCGTCGATG
>CAYTFA010000164.1:0-3908 GCA_964436755.1 uncultured Rhodocyclaceae bacterium
GGGTGGCCGCCTGCGGGGCGCTGTCGCGGGCGAGCAGGGTACTGATCAGTTGCGCAGTCGGCGACAGCGTGGCCCCGGGCAGGCCGGACCCCGCGCCGGCCTCGGCCGAGCGTCCCGCCAGCTGGGCGACCACCACGCGCGGCGTGCGGTCGATGACGACGAGTTCCAGGGTGTCGCCGGCCTTGGCGCCCTCGGGCAGCGCCAGGGTGACCGTATGGCCGGCAACGAGTGCCTTGTAGGTGTTCTCGGGCAGCACTTCCTGGATCTGGGCGGTAAATGCCTGCCCAGGTCGGAGTGCGGCAACATCGGCCGGGATCTCGGCGACGGGCGCGACCGGCTGCAACGCAGCTTCGGTCTGCATCCGCAACTGGATTCCGGCGTCGGTCGGGATCATCACCATGGCAAGCTCACTCCGCTACCGCAAGACCCATGCCCGCAGGGGAGGCCGGCGCATGGTGGCGCCGGCGGAACCGTGCAGCCAGGAGGGGCCGGTCAGGCCCCGAGGCCGCCTGGCACCGAGTCGCCGGCGCCGGCGGCATAAGCCTTGTCGACGTCGCGCCGACGGGAACTGTCGCCGAGGAAGCGACGTACGTGCTCCATCCACGGTTCCGTGTGGCGGCGCACTTCGGCATCGTCGTCGAGGATGCCCTGGACAAGCTGGCGCTTGCGCTCGAGATCGGTGGGCGAACCACCATCCTCCGGCACGGCCTGGAGGGCGCCGCGCAACTCGCTGACGCGGGTTTCGAGCCGGATCAATTCACCCCATTCTCCGGCGCGCGCGGCCCGCACCATGCGGGAGGAGAGGAGGCTCATCTCCTCGTAGAGTTCGATCTGGGAGGGCATCCCGAGCATCGTAGCGATCAGGCGGCGGACTTGTTGCGGGAAGCTACGGCCGGATCATCGGCTATTTCTTCCCAGGCAGTCTTGATCTCCGTGAGCAGGTGGGTCACTTCATCCAGTGCGCCGCGGTCGTTGTTCAGGTTCGCGTGCAGCAGCCGATTGCACAGGTAGTCGTAGAGCGCGGCGAGCCGGTAGGCCAGTTCGTCGCCGGCGGTGAAGTTGAGGCTGGCGCGCAGTCCGCTGCCGATGATGTCGATGGCGCGCGAGATGGCCTGGCCCTTTTCGGCAATCTGCCCTTCTTCCATGGCCTTGCCGGCCTTGGCGATTGCCAGCAGGGCGCCGTCGTAGAGCATCAGGATCAGCTGGTGCGGGCTGGCGGCGGCGACGCCGGTCTCGATGCCGACGTCGGCGTAGGTCTTGGCGGAACTCGTGGCGGCAAAGGACATGGTTTCCCCGGATTACTTGCTCGACGGCAGGTTGGCGAGCTGCTGGGTCAGGTACTGGCTGGTCTTGTTCATGCTCGCCGTCAATTGGTCGAGTGCGGTGAACTGTGCGCGGTAGCGCGCTTCGATCTGGGTCAGGCGGAGGTTCAGTGCATCGCGCGTGGTGCCGATGTCCTTGATCGAGGTTTGCAGGCCGCTCGTGCGGCTGGCGATCAGGCCGTCGAAGCCCAGGATCGACTGCAGCGCGGTGCTGAACTTCACGCCGATGCCCTCGTTGCCGCTGGTCATCTGCGTAAACAGCGAAGTCACGTCCTTGTTCGGATCGGCGAGCGCGGCGGAGAGCTTCGTGCTGTCAACGGCCAGCGTACCGTCCTTTTGCACCGAAACGCCGATGTCGGAGAGGGTGCTGATGCCTCCGGCGACGCCGCTGACACTCGTATGCTCCAGGCTGCTCAACTGCGATTGCAGCGAGAGGATCGCTCCGTCGCCGGAGAGCACGGCCGCAGTCTTGGTGGTGGAGTTGTAGGTGGTATCGGTCTTCAGCAGGTTGACGACGTCGTTGTAGGCCTTGACGAAGCTGTTGATCGCGGTCGTTGTCGCCGACTTGTCGCTGGCGACTGTTAACACGGCCGTTCCTGGCGAGGCCAGGGTGCCTTTGGTCAGGTTCAGCGTCACGCCATCCACCGCATCGCTGATGGTGTTGGACGTACGGGTGATGTCGATGCCGTTGATGTTGAGCATCGCGTCGTCGGCCGCCTGGGTCTGCACCAGGCTCGCCGAGTCGAGACCGGTCAGGGCGTGCGTGCCGGCCGTGAGGCCGTCCTCGGTGACGGTCACATTGATGTCGCCGACCGAACCGCTGGTGTTGGAGCGCAATACCAGCCGGTTGGTCGAGCCGTCGTTAACGATCGTCGCCGTGACGCCGGCGTTGGCGTTGTTGATGGCCTGTCGGATGCCTGCCAGCGTGTTGTTGGTGTTGTCGATCGTGACGTTGACCGCAGCCCCGCCGTGAATCTTGATGGCCAGCGTGCCGGAATTGAAGGTATCGCTGGTGGCGGCATAGGCCGTGTTGCTGCGCACCGTGTGGAACTTTGCCAACTGGGTCACGCTGATGTTGTAGGTGCCCGCCGCCGCCGTGGTCGATGCCGATGCAGATAGCACGGTACTGTCCGACACCGAGGCCGTGTTGCTGGTGAAGGTGGCGGTGTTTTGCAGCGCGTTCGCCGCGGTACGCAGCGAGGACAGGGTGCTCTTGATGGTGCCGTACGCGGAAACCTTGGCCTGGTAGTCGGTCTCCCGCATGTTGAGCTTGGTCAATGGAATCCGCTCAAGCTCCATGAGCTTGCTGATGATTCCGTTGACGTCGAGTCCCGAACTGATGCCCGGGGATGAAATGGAACTGGTTGCCATTGCCGGAGGCTCCTTCGTACCTACTATAACGGAAACGCTCTGCCCAACTGTAGGGTGGTGGGCGTGCCTGCGGCGCCCCCTGGCCCCGGTCTCTCCGGACGGGGTGCCACGTCCGGGAAGGCCGGTGTTGGCTTGCCTGCCCACCCCGCAGAAAGGGGTGAAACGTTTTTAATTCAACTGGTTAGTCTATTTCCTGCGCCGATTCACGGTGCGGGGCGGGGGCCTGGGCCCGGGCTCGGCTTGGCCAAGACTAAAGTTTCCCGCCGACAGCCCGTTAAGCAATCCAACTGCGGTGAGCGCGCCTTTCTGATTCGAGGCGACCCGAAGGAGATGGCGAAGTCGCCGTCTTGGAAGGTAAACAAAAGTTAACGGAGAGTTCTCATGGCACAAGTCATCAATACCAACGTAGCGTCGCTGTTCGGCCAACAGGCACTGAACAAGTCGAACAGTGCGTTGCAGACGGCGATGCAGCGGCTGTCGTCGGGCCTGCGCATCAACAGCGCGAAGGACGACATCACGGGCATGGTCACCGCCTCGGGCTACGAGAAGACCTTCCGTGGCGCGGCGCAGGCGATGCGCAACGCGAACGACGGTATCTCGACGGCGCAGATCAACGACGGTTACCACCAGCAGATCTACGACAACCTGCAGCGCCTGCGCGAAATCGCGGTGCAGCTGGGCGGCACGGCCTCCGGCGCGGAAACCACGGCGCTGCTGGCGGAAAACGCCCGCATCCGCGGCCTGGCCTCGGCCACCGGCGCGGTCGTGGTTGCCTCCGACGGCTCGACCGTGACGGGCGTCGGTGCGGTTGTGGCCGCTGTCACGGCGACGACGATCGCCGGTATCGACACCGACATCACGAACGTGATCAATGCCCGCGCGAACTACGGTGCGGACATGGCGACGTTCCAGTCGGCGATCAACAACCTGGGCGTGCAATACACGAACGTGTCGGCCGCGTACAGCCGGGTGATGGATACCGACTACGCGGTGGAAACCACGAACATGATCCGCAACCAGATTCTGCAGCAGGCGGGTACGGCGATGCTGGCGCAGGCCAACCAGGTCCCGAACAACGTGCTGACGCTGCTCAAGTAAGCGCGCCAGCCACCCGTTAAGTAACTGACCAGAGACAAAGGAAGACCACCATGGCACAAGTCATCAATACCAACGTAGCGTCGCTGTTCGGCCAACAGGCACTGAACAAGTCGAACA
>CAYTFA010000164.1:4008-5288 GCA_964436755.1 uncultured Rhodocyclaceae bacterium
ATGCTGGCGCAGGCCAACCAGGTCCCGAACAACGTGCTGACGCTGCTCCGCTAAGGTGACGTCGTGCCGGTAGCGGTTCGCGCCGCCGCCGGCACTGCCGAAGCAAGCGATCTTTCCGAAGGAGTTGCATGATGTTTGTGCAAAACGGAAACCGCCCCGCCCCGGAGATTCCCGTCCTCGGGCGTGGTGGCAACGAAGGGCCGAAGGCGCCCGTGGCAACGCCGGGTTCCGGCGCCGGCCGCGATGCGGCCGTCGAACTGCCCAAGGTTGCCGTGCAGCCTGTTGCCCAGCAGCAGCCTTCACCTGAGCAGGTCAAGTCGGCCGTCGAACAACTGAACAAGGCGATGCGGCAGTCCAGTCGCAATCTCGAATTCAGCTTCGATCAGTCGACCGACCGCGTCGTGGTCAAGATGACCGACGCGACGACCGGTGAGGTGATTCGCCAGATTCCCTCCGAGGAAACCCTGGCGATTGCGCGGGCGATCGGCGACTTCCAGCAGGGACTGCTGCTCAGCCAGAAGGCTTAGCGGCAGCACCGGCCAGGGACGCAGTACCCAGGCGCGGCGGACCTTCTAGGGTCCGGCCGCGCCTCGTCACGTGCGCCGGCTGGCCGCGCCGTACTCAGGCCGGGACCGGCTGCCGGGCAGCCAGGTTGCGCTCGTCGATGGGGAAATGGCACAGCGCGGCGATGACGCCGAGCAATATGCAGATGCCCCAGATCGTGTCGTAGGAGCCCGTGGCGTCGAACAGCTTGCCACCAAGCCAGACGCCGAGGAAGCTGCCCACCTGGTGGCTGAAGAAGACCAGGCCCGACAGCATGCCGAGGAAGCGCACGCCGAACACCTGGGCCACGATGGCGTTGGTCAGGGGTACCGTCGATAGCCAGAGCAGGCCCATGGCCGCGGCAAATACGCAGGCCGACACCGCCGTCAGCGGCAGCCAGAGGAACAGGGTGATCGCCACGCTGCGCGCGAAATAGATGGCGGCCAGCAGGTACCTCTTCGGCAGCTTTGCGCCGAGCTGGCCGGCGCCGTAGCTGCCGAAGATGTTGAACAGGCCGATCAACGCCAGCGAGGTCATGCCGACCTCGGGGCCGAGACCCTTGTCGAGCAGGTAAGTCGGAAAGTGCACGCCGATGAACACCACCTGGAAGCCGCAGACGAAGTAGCCGACGTTGAGCAGCAGGTAGCCCTTCTCGCGCATCGCCTCGCGCAGCGCCTCGCCGCCGGTCTGGCCGCGGCTCGCCGCCGCTGCGACCAGGCCGCGCGTCAGCGCGCTGC
>CAYTFA010000165.1:0-5277 GCA_964436755.1 uncultured Rhodocyclaceae bacterium
CGAACGCTCTTTGAGCAGCAAGGACCGGAGCTTGGGGGGGGGCGTGGGGACTCTGGTGCGGCTACCGTGCAGAAAATCCCTGTCAGTTAGGGATTTTCTGCCATAGATCCGCCATGATTGCGCCCCAGAAATTGGGTATGACATAGGTTGCCATAGCATGTCATTCGGATAATGCGATAGGCTAACCTATTGAAATTACTGGCGCCCAAGTCAGGAATCGAACCTGAGACCTACCGCTTAGGAGGCGGTCGCTCTATCCACTGAGCTACAAGGGCGGGAGGCGCGAATTCTAACCCCGCCCCTATAATCCTGCACCCGCCTGCCGCCCCGCTTCCCGTGCCCATCCTGACTCTTGCCCGTGCCAGCCTCGCCTATGGCCACGTCGCGTTGCTCGACGATGCGGCGCTCCAGATCGACGCCGGCGAACGCATTGCGCTCATTGGACGCAACGGCAGCGGCAAGTCCAGCCTGCTCAAGGCGCTGGTCGGTGAAGCGGCGCTGGACGATGGCGAGGCGTGGCGCGCACCGGGTCTCAGCGTCGCCTACGTGGCGCAGGAGCCGGATTTCCCTGGCCACGAGACCGTTTACGAGGCGGTCGCCGGCGGCCTCGGCGCGATTGCCGCACTGCTGGCCGACTACCATGCCGCCGCGCACCAGGCCGGTGACGGCGATGTCGCCGTGCTGGACCGGCTGCACCAACTGCAATCGCAGCTGGAGGCGGAAGACGGCTGGCGCTTCAATTCACGAATCGAGCAGGCGATCTCGCGGCTCGGGCTGGACGGCGACGCCCGTGTCGATACGCTGTCCGGCGGGGGCCGCAAGCGCGTTGCGCTGGCGCGCGCCCTGGTCGCCCAGCCCGACCTCCTGCTGCTCGACGAGCCGACCAATCACCTCGACGTCGATGGCATCCTCTGGCTGGAGGAGTTGTTGCGCGGCCTTGGCGGTGCCGTCGTCGTCATCACCCATGACCGCATGTTCCTCGATGCCGTGGCGACGCGCATCGTCGAGCTCGACCGCGGTCGCTTGACGAGCTTTCCCGGGCGCTTTGCCGACTACCAGTTGCGCAAGGAAGCCATGGCGAACGAAGAGGCACTGGCCAACGCCCGTGCCGACAAGCTCCTGGCCCAGGAGGAAGTCTGGGTGCGCAAGGGCGTCGAGGCGCGACGAACGCGCAGCGTGGGCCGCATCGCGCGCCTGGAACGCCTGCGCGCCGCCCGTGCGACACGCCGCGAGCGGCAGGGACGGGTCGGTTTCGCACTGGTGCGCGGCGAGGAATCGGGGCACCTGGTGGCCGAACTGGAAGACGTCGGCAAGCGCTTCGACGGGCGCAGCATCGTCGAGGGCTTTTCGTGCCGCATTTTGCGCGGTGACAAGGTTGGCCTGATCGGTCCCAATGGCAGCGGCAAGACCACCCTGCTGCGGCTCATCCTTGGCGAACTGGCGCCCGATAGCGGACGGGTGCGGCTGGGCAGTCGGCTTTCCGTCGCCTACTTCGACCAGTTCCGCACCCAGCTTGACCCGGAGGCAGCGCTGGCGGACGTCATCAGTCCCGGCTCGGACTTCGTAGACGCCGGCAGCGGCCGCAAGCATGTGATCGGCTACCTCGAGGACTTCCTGTTCGCTCCGCAGCGGGCGCGTTCGCCGGTGAAGTCGCTTTCCGGCGGCGAGCGCAACCGCCTGCTGCTGGCGCGCCTGTTCGCGCGGCCGGCGAACGTGCTCGTCCTCGACGAGCCGACCAACGATCTGGACATCGAGACGCTGGAACTGCTCGAGGCCTTGCTGCAGGACTATGCCGGCACCGTATTCCTGGTCAGTCACGACCGGGCCTTTCTCGACAACGTGGTCACGCAGACCATCGCCAGCGAGGGAGCGGGGCGCTGGCGCGAATACGTCGGCGGCTACGGCGACTGGTTGCGGCAGCGCCCGGCCCCCGAACAGCCCGCGGCCGTGCCTAGAGTGCCGGCGAAAGGCAGCGGAGACAGCTCGTCGGCCCGCGTGTCCGGCCCGAGGAAGCTGGGCTTCAAGGAGCAGAAGGAACTCGACCAGCTGCCGGAGCGGATCGGCGTGCTCGAGGCGGAGCAGGCAGATTTGCATCGACGCCTGGCCGATGCCGGTTTCTACCAGGGGCCGGCGGATGCAGTGCGCGCGGCGCGGCAGCGGCTCGAGGTTCTCGACGCGGAAATCGACGCTGCACTGCGGCGCTGGGAAGAGCTTGAAGCTCGGGCCTGAAGTTATCGTCTGGGCTTGGAAAGCTACCGTATTCCGCGCGTGGAGCGACGGACAGCTGCGCTAAGCTGCCCCGATTGAGTGCGGTCGCGCCTGGCGGCGACTGCCGGAGGGAGCGCATCGCGTGGACTCCTGGAAAAAGCGCTGGGGCGTCGGACAGTGGGCGGCATTCTTCGAGACCCAGGAACTGCCCGTGATGCCCCGCTCCAAGTGGCTGCTCGGGCAGATCGAAGCTGCCCAGGGCGAGATGCTGTCCGCCAAGGACCTGTCCACCATTGTGCTGCGTGATCCCCTGCTTTGCCTGCGCCTGCTGCGCGAAGCGGAGCGCGCCAAGTCGCACCGCCTCGATCGGGAAACGACGACCGCGCTGGCGGCGATCATGCAACTCGGCGTCGACGAGTTCCATACCCTGCTGCTCGAAAGCAGGGAAATCGAGGAGGCCAATGCCGGCCTCGTCGAAGTGGAGTCGCGCGCCACGACCGCCGCCGAAGTCGCCCAGCGTTGGGCGATGGGGCGCCGCGACCTCAATCCGGAGGAGGTCGCCGTCGCGGCCTTGCTGGCCGATACCGGGGAACTGCTTCTCTGGGTGTATGCACCGGAGCTGCCTGAGGCGGCGCGTGACGAACTGCTGTCGGGACGGGCCCGGCGCAGCTCGCAGGCCCAGCAGCAGGCCTGCGGGTTCGATTTCAAGCTGCTGACCATGCGCTGTGCCGAGCAGTGGAAGCTGCCACTGCTGGTGGTGCAGCTCTTGCGCGGCATCGATACGCCGCGCGCCAACATCACGCGCATTTGCTCGAACGTCGCGCGCCATCTGATGGAATCGTCGGAAACCGCCACCCTGGCACTGGCCAGCGATCTCCTCGAAGTGCAGCAGCAGATTCCCGGTGCCGCGCTCGATTGGCTTGCCGACGGAATGCCCATGCTGGCGGCGGAACGACGCGGCGAACTGGTTGAAACGGCCGAGCGGCTGCGCGCCGAACGCAAGCCGTCCTGATGGGCCGCCGTGATGCCTCAAGTACCGCGCGGCGCGGCCGATAAGAATCCAACGGGACCCCGGAGAGCGTCGTGATCGTCATCAACGGAAAGCGCACCACCGCAATCGTCATCCGCCGTCGCGACGATCGCGTGACACTGGTCCCGATGAAGAGCGGAAGGCTCTCGGCAAAGACCGTCGACTTCGACGAATTCCGCCGCGAGTGGCGCGAGACAGGCTATGCCCTGGCGCAAGGGCTGACGACCTTCCTCGCCCACAGCATGAAATGGGGCGCCTCCGGCGAGGTGGTGCGCGGCCTGGAGAAGCTTGCCGCGCGCGACCGTTTCGTCGTCGCCAGCCTGTTCTGAGGATCCGGAAACGACGAAGCCCGGCCGGAGCCGGTGTGGGGCACGTCATAAGCTGCAACTGGATGACGAGCAAAAACGATTGGTTACAGCCAAGCAGGACACCATAAGTTGCCAGTAGGCGACGTCATAAGCTGCGATTTCCACCACCAATTTACGCATACGCTGCGACTTTCCCCGCGAAAAGCACGCGTTTGCTCAGTGGAATTCTTAACTTATTGATTTTATGTGATCCAAAGTAATGGATTTTGGTGCCACGAGGCGCTGAGGTTTTGTGATATTGAAGCTGTGCTGCACCCAGTCGCTTTGGCACATGCGCTAAGGCTTTTGTTTCCATTTGGGCTCTTGTACAAATGGGCGCGCCAAGAAAAGGTAGGAAAGGCAGACAGGGGCGTCAAGCTCAGTATCGTTCGTATCATCGAGCGGCAGCCTTCAGCCTTCCAGTTTGATTCTTCGTTTCTCTCTTCTCTCAGTTCGGCAATTACCGGAAATCGGCGATTCTTCTATATAGCGGAACCGCAAAAGCCAAGTTTGAGCAAATTGCGAGAGTCTTCAGCTATTAGATGGTTTTAACTAATCTGAAGGGTTACGATGTAAAAGTCAGACTGAAGAGCGCGGCCTATAGCAAAACGCGATCAAGTCAGCAGTGCGCCCAGCGAGGTAATCGCCGGCAAACATAAATCCTGAGCCATTGCGGCCCAGTGCCTTAAAGAGCATCTCGTGCCCACACTAGTATCCAATACGCTTCGCCTGCTTTGGGGGGGGATTGTCCTTGTCTTCTTGTTGACGGGGAGTCTGATCTCTTACCAACTGACTGTACATCGAGTTGAACTTGGCTCTATCCAGCAGTCACGGATGGAGCACGAACTCTCAATTGTCCGTGACAACCTCAGCCAGAGGCTCGATAAGACCAATTCGGCGCTTGAACTGATAGAGCGGAAGTGGTCCGGTTTGCTGGACCGACATCGAGACATTGGCATGGTGAACCAAATGCTCGCAGATACAACGCACCTCGTCACGGGCATTCGTAGCCTAGTCGTTATCGACGCGAACGGAAACACTATCGCCGCCAGTCGCCCTGAACTGATGGGCATTAATTATCAAAATACAGAGCGATTTAAGCTCTTGAGTACAGCCAAAGACCCCAACAGGCTCTTTGTGCTGTCGCCCTTTACAACCGTGCTTGGCAATTTCAGCGTGGGCCTCGCCAGGATCCATATGACCCCCAGCGGAGTCTTTGGTGGATATGTAATTGCCATACTAGCGCCGGAGTACTTCAGTGTCTTGCTGAATTCGATTCTGTATTTCGGCGATACACGAGTTTCACTCATTCACGGTGATGGCAAGGTGGTATACAGAATGCCGGACCCGGAACATTCCATCGGCAAAGATCTCACCTCGAATCCGGCGGCGCTATTCCTAAAGCACAAGCAAAGCGGGCTCGCTCAGGATACGTTTCATGGCCCTACATTGGCGTCGGCGGAAGAACGTGTGGTCACTTTCCAGGACGTCTGGCCTGTCGAGGTGTCATCCGACAAGCCGCTGGTCGTGGCGTTAAGCCGCAGTGTTTCCGCAATCTACACTACATGGCGGCGTGAGGTGGTCTTGTTCGCGGGGATGTATTTCACCTTTGTGGCGATAACATTGCTAGCCGGTTGGATATATCAACGCAGGCTCCTGGAGGCATCAAGGGCTGCGGAAGCCCAAGAAGCA